>NZ_JANMBF010000160.1:0-21743 GCF_031360265.1 Phenylobacterium sp. | reverse complement strand
CCCGCGCGGACATTACAAGCCCCGCGCCGCTAAATTGGCAAACTGAGACACGACCCGCAGCTGGGATTTGCGGAGTTGAACCTCGCCGATCTGAACCCGCGTCTGGCCGCGATCGGCGCGCGTGAGGTTACACTGGGTCTCGACGTCGACGCCCGCTGCATGATGCGGCGGGTCGTCTAGCCGGACGTGCTCTACGCGCCGAACTCATCAATCGTCACGACGACTGCCTCTGCGGTCGTGGAAGCGCCCAGGCTGTCTGTCACCGTGCAAATCCAGGTGGACGTAAAGGTGTTCGACTGCAGGGGACCGGGACGGGACCATCTCACGACATTGGCCGCCGCATTGTCGATGGCGGTGAGATTGTCAGAGCCTGATTGCCTTGCCCAGGCATAGGTGTATGGACCCGTTCCGCCCGAGGCCGTGACGGTTACGTAGCCGGATGGGGGATTGCAGTCCCGATAGCCCGTTGAATACCTGGCGACATAAAATGTCTGCGAGTCGACGTGGGCCTGCAGTGCGGCGGCAGCGGTGATCGTCACGCTGATCGTTCCGGGCGCGCTGGTCCCGCCTGGCCCGGTCGCCGTGTAGGTGAAGCTGTCGGCCCCTGTAGCGCCGGCATTTGGCGTGTAGGTCGCCGTAGTTCCTCAGATCGAGACGCTACCCTTTGCTGGCGGTGTCGCTATGGCAAGAGGAGGGCTCCAAGCCCCGCTGCGCAGCTTCGGGACCTTCAGGTCCAGGGTCCCCAGGCGGGTCTCCAGCGTCCGCTCGCGGTAGCCGTTGCGATAGGTCAGCCGCTCGGGACTGCGCTCGTGCGGCGCGGCCCCGATCACGTTCTCAACGTCGTAGTCCATGATCCGCTGAAGCGCCGTCTCCGCCACGGTCTTCAGAAAATCACCGTCGTCGCTCTTCTGGATCAGCGCCAAAAAGGCCATGCTGTCGTCGGTCATCGGGTTGGTCCTGTCCTTAGGGTTGCTGTTCGCAACACGACCTTGAGACAAAGACCCCCGGTGACCACCAACCGCCGCGAGGCGGTCCGCCTGAGCTATGTGGCGGCTCCGCGGCCCGCCTCGCTCAGCGAATTTCCACCACTCCAGGGGACGCTACCCGCTTCCACCTGGTCGCCTAAGCCACCAATGCGTCCCGGAGCTTGCGGTGCACCACGCGGTGGCAGTTGGCGCAGAGGCACTCGACATCCTCGATCCGGCTCATGTGGCCGTCCGACATGTCGGCCACAAGGGTCTTGCGGTGGTGGACCTCTATGCAGGCTTCGCCTTGATCGCCTCCAAAGGTTTCAATCGGGTCCATGTGGCAATGCTCACAGCGGAGCCGCCCGTTCTTCCGCTTGAAGTCGGCCTTCTTGGCCCGCGCCAGACCGGATGACCGTTCGCGTTTGAGGTGAAGCACCAGTTTCGGCCGACCTTCGGTCCACTCGAGATCCTCGGCGGACGTCGGAATTAGGCGCGTCGCTTGTTCAGCGCCACTCGGCACGATTTCATATCCCGCATTTCTGAGCGACTGGAAGCAGGGACTCCCTATGCCGCCTGTGAAGTGCGTCGGAAGCACGCTCCGCCCCAACGCACTCGTCGCGGCGAGCGCGAAGACGGCTTGCGGCGGCAGGCGGTCACCCTCATCCGTGACAAGGTCGAAGTCCGCCGAAGGTTCGTAGGTATGACCAGTTGGGTCGTCTAGAAGACGCTGGACAGCCCGGAATATGTGATCCGCGCCTACCAGTGAAAGCTCCTCCGACGACAGCTGGTAGTGATCTTCATTTGCGACCGCGAGCCTCGCGACGTCGAGAGCTTGTTGTCCCCTCCGAATTTCGTCTTTGGGTTTCGCTTTCCATCCCTTCTGACGGGCGGCCTTTTCCCAATCGGGTTGGCTTTCCCAAGACGTGGTGTCGCCATCGAGGATCAGTGCCCTGAAATATTCAGCATTGTTCTTGATGGGACTCAAAACGGCTTGTTCATTGACGAAATGTTGGGCACGGGGATGAATACCGCTTAGCAGAAGCGGGTGATCACCCATATCCATGTTTTGCCATCCGTGGAGAAGAGGCTTTTCAAATATATAGTTCTTTTGATTGAATTCGTCGAATTCCTCTCGCTTCTTTGAGAAGCCAGGGCCAGAAACTCCCCAAAATAATATCCTATCTATTTTGTTCCAGTTGAGGATTAATCTTCCTGGTTTCAAATCTATTTGAGTTTCAATTGCATTGTTCCAAGAAGTGCAGCTTACAGAAGATTCACCCTGTGTGCTCTTTATTGTTCTGTATGCCGCATCAATAGCCTGTCTATCTTTAGAGTTGAATGCATCGTAGTATTTTGCTATATGTCTAAATATCAATTTATTACTAGATCGAGTCTCTTCTCTAAATGAGTTATTTTTTCCCCATGAAATCTTGAAAATCTCTGCCGTTTTTATGTGATTAATGATTTCCGATTTATTCAAATCTATTTACCTTTAAGCGAAAAGTACGCCATTCCAGTTGTGTAACGTACATTAATATTTTCTGGCGGCGCCAGGTGGGGCGCCCCGACGCCCCGAGCAGGCTCCTCTACTCGCTGTGGCTAGAATGCGGAGTCTTATCGGGTCCCCGCTTCGAATTCGACGGACGGCCAGGCCAACTGGCGCGACCTGCCAGCCGCGCTCCCCGATCTCATTTCGCCAGGAGGGCAAGACCACCAACTTTCACGAACTCCGCAACCAGGTCCCTCGCGCCCCGCTGCACGTCGCCCTGGGTGGAAATCGCACTTGACCAAAGAGGGTTGCCATAACGACCCAGCCAGACTGTTTGGCCGCTGCGAACGTCGATCAGCCGCAGCGTCATGTTCACATGAGGATAGCTGTAGAGCGGCCCAGGCACGGCCGAGACGGTGCCTGCGAAAAGATAACGAACGTCGAGCGCCTCTCCGTATCGCGCGAAGCTTTGGACAGCTGCTGGAGAGGTCGGGCTGAGATCGGTATCCACTGCGATCAACGGGATGAGCTTGGCGCGCTCCACAACGGCTATGCCTTTGTCGCCTAGCTCGGAGGACAGGAAATCGACTGCCTGGGCCCCAAGAGGTCCCTCCAGCGGGAGGATCGCAACCTTGGGACCCCCTAGCGTCTGGTGCATCACCACTGAACTGGTCGAGGCGCAGCCGCCGAGAGTGAGCGCCATCATTGCGCCTGCCAAAGCTGGCCAAAACTTCATTGCGAGAACCCCCAAGGCAGACTGGCCCAACCTTGGGCACAAGGAATGCCTCACGACAACCGATACGGAATGTTCGCGCGCTGTAGGCCCCGGCCGCGTCCTAAGACCGCGACCCATGGGTAGGATGCCGGGTTGCGGATGCTAGGAACGTCGCATCGAGCGAGCCCTGGTGCATCTCCAGCCACCCCTTCGCCCGCTCGTAGTCCGGCAGCATCGTGCCCAGGAATGCCCAGAATTCTTCGCCGTGCGAGCGGTGCTTGAGGTGGGCGACTTCGTGGACCACCACGTACTCCAGCACCCGCTTGGGCGCGAAGACGAGGCGCCAGTCGATCTGGATAGTGCCGTTCGGGCCGCATGAGCCCCAGCCGGTGGCGAACTCGGCGACGCGCAAAGCGCGGGGTTTGAGGCCGAAGCGGGCGCCGTAGGCGGCGGCGATCTCATGGACGTCACGTCGCACGCGTCGTCGCAGCCAGAGCTTGATCTCGGTCGCCACGATGGCCTCTGCGGCCTCTGGGGTGACCCAGGAGGGCAGGTCCACCACAAAGCCGGCCGGTGGGCGATCTCGACGTGCGGGCCGTCGTGGCGGCGCACCGTGAGCGTCGACTGTCGTCCACGGAATGGTATCTTGGAGCCGGACATAAACCGGGGCACCGACGGCCGCTTGGCGGTCACCTCTTCCAGTTCGCGCACCGTGTCGAATAGCCACTGGCGCTTGCGGTCGATGAAGCCCTCGATGGCCGCGTCGTCGTCGGTGGTCAGCGCCAGCACCTCGACGCAGGCGGGCGTCACCGTAATGCGCCGCTCCGAGATCGTGGCCGTGCGTCGAAGCTCGTAGGGGATCTCGGTTTGGCCGACCCGAACGCTGGGCATCAGTGCTTGCCCGCATAGGCGTGGACGGCGAACTCCTCGACGGCGTCGCGGATCGCCTTGGCCTCGGCGACCCCGTGCTCAGTCAGCACCTTCCGGACCTGCCGCTTCAGTTCCTTCTTGTAGGCGTCCATGATGAACCACAGCGCCTGCTCCCGCTGCGCCGTGGCGTAGATGCCGCCGATGGCCATGGCGGTCGCCTGAAGCTTCGCGTGGTCCATGTCCGGCGCCAGCACCTCCATGATCCGCAGGATCGAGAATGGGCTGGATAACGGTGACAGTCGCAATAACCCCCAAATATCAATACCCCCAATACCCTGCCCACCCCGCGCTCCGAGGCCGTGGGGTCCAGGTGGGCGTGGCTCGGCTGGCGTTGGCGCGGGAACCCTGTCAGCGCAGCGGCGGGGCGTAGAGCAGGCCGGGCTTCGGCGCGTTCCACAGCGCGTTCAGGCCGCGGTCCAGCTTCAGAGGTGAGTCCGCCCCGACATCGCGGCGGAAGACCTCGTCGTAGGCGCCGACCTGACGGATCACCTGGAAGGCCCAGTCCCGCGAAAGGCCGAGCATCGCGCCATAGTCGCCGTCGACCCCCAGCAGGCGCCGCGTCTGCGGGTCCGTCGCCGTCTCGCGGGCCCGTGTCACGGTCTTGGACGTCAGCCCCAGTTCCTCGCCCAGGATGGTCGCGTAGACCGTCCAGCGGACGATGTCGGCCCAGGCGCCGTCGTTCTGGCGCACCACCGGCCCCAGCGGCTCCTTGGAGATCACCTCGGGCAGGATCACATGGGCGCCGGGGTTGTTGAGCACCGAGCGGGAACCGGCCAGGGCGGAGATATCGGCCGTGAACACGTCGCAGCCGTCATTCTCATAGAGCCGGCGCGCCTCGGCCTCGGTGGCGACCACGACGGGCTTGTAGGCCAGGCCGCGCGCCCGGAAGAAGTCGGCGAGATTGCCCTGGCTGGAGGCGCCCGCCTGGACGCAGATCCGCGCGCCCGACAATTCCTCGGCGCTGGCCAATCCCAGCGCCTTGGGCGCCAGGAACCCCTGGCCGTCGAAATAGGTGGTGGCGGCGAAATCCAGCCCCAGCCCGACATCTCGCGAGAACGACCAGGACGTATTGCGCGAGAGGATGTCGATCTCGCCCCGTCGCAGGGCGCCGAACCGGTCCTGTCCGCCGATCGGGACGAACCGCACCTTGGTGGCGTCACCCAGGACCGCGGCGGCCACCGCGCGGCAGATGTCGATGTCGAAGCCGCGCCAGACGCCGCGCAGGTCGGGATAGGCAAAGCCCGGCAGGCCAGGGTTGACGCCACAGACCAGGACGCCGCGCTTGCGGACCGCGGCCAGGACCCGGCTTGGCGTCGCCTTGAGGTGGGCCTCGATCCCGGTCACGGCCTTGCCGGGGGTCGCCGGCGCCGGCGCCGGCCGCGAACCGCCATCGCAGCCGCCCAGGCCCAGCCCCAGGGCCAGACTGAGGCTCAACGCCAGGATCGCGGCCACGGCCAGACGCCGGCTCATGCGGGCTCCCACTTCGACGCGAACTTGAAACAGCCGGACCCTCGGGCTCTAAGTGCGCCGGGCACTGTCGCCCGCGACCTAGGGCTCCGCAACCCGTGCCACCGGACTGGAACGACGAAACCCGCCTGATCCGCGCCGGGACCACCTCGAGGCCGCTGGTCAGGACCGTCGGGCCGCCGATCCAGAAGGGCTCGACGGTGCTGCTGCCGGACGCGGCCAGCCTCTACGATGACGACAACTACCTGACCTATGGCCGCCAGGGCCTGTCGGCGCAGTTCGCCCTGCAGGAGGCGCTGGCCGAGCTGGAGCACGCCAACGGCGTGACCCTCTATCCCTCGGGCCTGGCGGCGCTCTCCGGCGCCCTGCTGGCGGTGTTGAAGGCGGGCGACGAGGTGCTGGTCACCGACGCGGTCTACAAGCCCAGCCGCCGGTTCTGCGACCATGTGCTGACCCGCTTTGGCGTGGCCGTGCGCTATTTCGATCCCCGCCAGTCGCCCGAGGATCTGGTCGCCTCGGCCACGGCCGCCACGCGCCTGATCCTGATGGAATCGCCGGGCTCGCTCAGCTTCGAGATGCAGGACATGGCCCGCGTGGCCCAACTGGCCCGGCCGCGCAGGATCCTGACGCTGGCCGACAACACCTGGGGCGCAGGCTACCTCTACCGCCCGCTCGATCACGGCGTCGACCTGTCGATCCAGGCGCTGACCAAATATGTCGGCGGCCATTCGGACGTGTTCATGGGCTCGGCGGCGGCGACCGACGCCAGGCTGGTCCGCGCGCTGGCCGAGGGCGTGCTGAACCTGGGCTGGGCGGTGACCGGCGAGGACGCCTATCAGATGCTGCGCGGCCTGCGCACCCTGCCCACCCGCCTGATCCGCCAGGGGGAAAGCGGCCTGGCCGTCGCCGCCTGGCTGCGCGACCAGCGCCAGGTGGGCCAGGTGCTGCACCCCGCCCTGCCCGGCTGTCCCGACCACGACCTGTGGGCGCGCGACTATTCCGGCGCCTGCGGGCTGTTTTCCTTCACCCTGACGCCGGGCCCGGAAAGCGCCGTGAACGCCTTCCTCGATGCGCTCACGCTGTTCGGCCTGGGCTTCTCCTGGGGCGGCTTCGAAAGCCTGGCGATCGCCTGCGACCCGCAGTTCAAGACACGCCGGTTCAAGCACGACTATGGCGGCCCGATGATCCGCCTGCACATCGGCCTGGAAAATCCCGCCGACCTGATCGCCGACCTTGGCCAGGCGCTCGGAGTCTACGCCGCGCGGTGCGGCGGAGCGGACGCGTGAACGACGCAGGCCTGGACGCCTTCATCGCCGAGGAGGGGCTGCCGGAGAGCTTTCGCCGGACCGCCGAGCTGGTCTGCGAGCCGCTGGCGGTCCGCGCCCACCGCCGACGCATCGACCGCAAGCGCCCGGCGATCCTGGGCCTCTGCGGCGCGCAAGGGTCCGGCAAGACCACCATCGCCCGCTATGCCGCCCGCCTGCTCAACGCCCGCGGCATGAAGACCGTGGCCCTGTCGCTGGACGATTTCTATCTGACCCATGACGCCCGCCGGCGGCTGGCGCGCGAGATCCACCCGCTGCTGGCCGTGCGCGGCCCCCCCGGCACGCACGACGTGGCGCTGGCCGGCGCGGTGATCGATCAGCTGCGCGCCAAGGGCAAGGTCGCCCTGCCCCGCTTCGACAAGGCCGCCGACACCCGCAAACCCCGCGGGACCTGGGAGACGGTGGCCTCGCCGGTCGACGTGATCCTGCTGGAGGGCTGGTGCGTCGGCGCCGTGGCCCAGGGTCAGCAGGCGCTGGTCGAACCGGTCAACGGGCTGGAACGCGAGGACGACCCCGACCGCATCTGGCGCACCTACGTCAACAACCAGCTCGACGGCCCCTACCAGTTCCTGTTCGCCCGCCTGCAGGATCTGATCCTCTTGGAGGCGCCCAGCTTCGAGGTGGTGGCCGGCTGGCGCGCCGAGCAGGAAGCCAAGGCGAAAGGCGCCGGCGGCATGGCGCAGGCCGACATCCCCCGCTTCGTCGCCCACTACGAGCGCCTGACCCGCTGGATCCTGGCCGAGATGCCGGCCCGCGCCGACTGGGTGGTGACGCTCAACGCCGACCGCACCCCCTACGCCTGACCGATGGCGCGCCCTGCAGGACTCGAACCTGCAACCGCTCGCTTAGAAGGCGAGTGCTCTATCCGGTTGAGCTAAGGGCGCTGAAGTCATTGATTCATTTATTATCTCGTCATGGCCCGGACAAGCCTTGCCACTACGATCAAGGGAGAGGGTTGAGCCACCCTCTCAGTGCGTCCACGGGACCTTTCGGCCGAAGGCGAAGTTGTCGGCATAGGTCTTGATGATCCGCCGGGCGGGGTGCGGATCGATCAGCTGGAAGGCGATGGCGTGCTGGTCGGCATAGCGCACCGCCTCGTCCTTGGTCTCGAACGACAGCCGCACCTGGCTGGACTCGGTGTCGGCCGTCTGGGTCCAGCCCATCAGCGGGTCGGCGCGTCTGGCGTCGGTGGCCTCGAACTCCAGCACCCAGTCGTGGGTCTTGCCCTTGCCCGACTGCATCGCGGTCTTGGACGGACGGAAGATGCGCGCGAGCATGGACGTGACAACCCCTCAAAGACGCCGGCGATGGTCGGGGCGGAGAGATTCGAACTCCCGACCCTCTGCTCCCAAAGCAGATGCGCTACCAGGCTGCGCTACGCCCCGAGGACGCCGGCGGTGTTGCGATATAAGCGTTTTCGGCTTTCGGCAAACGGAAGCGCGATCCCAGGCCAAGGTTCAGCGGCGCCGGTCCATCAGCTTGAAGATGCCTGAGCAGCGGACCACGTCATGGCCGCCGACATAGGCGCGGCCCTCGGCGAAGGCGACGTCCTTGCTGGCTCGGGTCATTTTCGCCTCGCCCATCACCCACTCACCGACCCGGGCCAGGTGCAGGAAGTCGATGGACAGGTGGATGGTCAGCCCGATCTTGCCGGTCCCGCGCCCCACGGCGCCTGCCAGCACCCCATCCATGAACGCCGAGAGCATGCCGCCGTGCACCAGCCCCAGGCCGTTGGCGTGGCGCGCCTGGGCGAAGAAGGCCTGTTCGACCAGCGCGCCCTCGCCCGGGCGGTGGAGATAGGGTCCGTTGAGGGTGGAGAAGCCGCCACGGCCTTCGGAGGGGACATAGCCCGCCGGCGGCGGGGTCGGCTCGCGGTCAGCCACGCCGGAAGATCCGGTGGACGATCCGGTCGCCGGGCAGGATGCCGAGCTGGGCGGCGCGGCCCGAGGCCAGTTCCAGCACCGCGCGGATGCGGCCGCCCGACGGCACCGGCGTCTCGTCCAGCGCCGGCACATTGCGGGCGATCGACAGCACCGTCCCGTCGGGACGGATATAGACGATGTCCAGCGGGATGATGGTGTTGCGCATCCAGAAGGCGATGCCGTCGACGGGATGCCTGAAGTCGAACAGCATGCCGTGGTCCGGCGCGACGGCCTTTCGGCACATCAGTCCATACTCGCGCGTCCTGTCGGTGTCGGCGAACTCGACCGTTAGTTTGACCACGCCGCGGTCGGTGTGAATCTGCAGCGGCTGCAAGGGCCGCAGTTCCGCCTGACCGTGACAATGGGCCGGATCCTGCCGGGCGATCTGAGCGCCGGCTGGAACGGCGAACAACAGGCCCGCGGCGAGCGCCGCCAGGCCACGCCTGGGAAGCGCCCGCCAGGCAAGGGAGGTCTTGCACACCGGTGGAGGACTCCGAAAGCCGCCTTGGCCGTCAATCCGAGGAGGCGGACTCGATATCGGCGACAACAAGGCCCTTGGGTCCTTCGGCAAAGCGCACCAGGACATCATCGCCCGGCTGCAGGTCTTCCATACCTGATCGGCGCAGGGTTTCGATATGCACAAAGATGTCGCCGGGCTCGTCGTCACGAACGACGAATCCGTAGCCCTTGGTGCGGTTGAACCACTTGACCTTGGCGCGCTCCAGCGGGCCCGTCGCCGTGGGCGCGGCCGCGCGGCGCGATGCGGCGTGGCCCCCGGAATGGCCCTCACGATGGTCGCCTTCGTCGCGGGGCCGCCGGTCCGTGGCCGGCGGCGCGGCGCTCTCGTCGATCTCGACCACCTCGGCGACCTGCCAGCCCTTGGGACGACGGACCACGTCGCAGGTGATGATCGAGCCTTCCAGCGCGTTCTCGCGACCGGAGCTGCGCAGGCTGGTGACGTGCAGCAGTACGTCTTTCAGCTCGGTCTGGCTCGGGTCGTCGGGCACGATGAACCCATAGCCCTTGCCCGCGTCGAACCACTTGACGCGCCCGCATATGCGAACGGCGTCTGCCGGCGCATCCAGATGCTCGAATTCGTAACCAGCCATCTAACCCTCGGCCCGTCACCCCCCGATCAAGACTCCGGGACTGAGCCAGCTATAACACTGTTCTGGTAACCACGCATGCGTCAACGCGGAAAATGCACGCGTCAGGGGAATTGGTTCCGCCGCGCAACAGGTGTGGGAAGCGCGCGTGGCAGTCCCTAGGGGAGTCGAACCCCTCTCTCCAGGTTGAAAACCTGGCGTCCTAACCGATAGACGAAGGGACCGCGTGGCGCGAGGGCGGCTCTATATCCGCCTTCCCGAGGGGGTGCAAGACTGCGGGCCACAGCTCATGCCTGTCGGGGATCGGCCACATCCTCGATCTCGAATTGCACGCCGCGCCGGCCCTGCCAGTCGTCGGGTTTCAGCCGGCCGACCAGATGCACCGCGCCGCCCTCGACCATCAGCCGCCGGCCGGCTTCCGTGCCCTCCACCCGCCAGGCCACGGCCTTCAGCCCGCCGCCCGACGCATCGCGCAGGGTGCAGCGGACGTGGCCGCCCTTCAGCGCCATCGGCCGCTCGATGCGGACGTCGGCCAGCGCGAACACCGGCTCGACATTGCCGGGGCCGAAGGGCGCCATCCGCTGGAAGTCCTGCCACAGCGCGCGGTCGCAGCCGGCGGTGGCCACCAGGGCGTCGACATCCAGCCCGTCCTCGCCCGCCGCGATCTCCGCTTCGGCGGCCAGGTGTTCGCAGAGGAAGGCGCGCAATTCCGGAATCGTGTCGGGCCGCACCGAGAGGCCCGCGGCCATGGCGTGCCCGCCGCCGGCCAGCAGCAAGCCCGCGTCATAGGCCGCCTGAACCGCCCGGCCGAGGTTCACCCCCGGCTGCGAGCGGCCGGAGCCCTTGCCGACATTGGCCGCGCGGTCGATGCCGACGATCACCACCGGCTTGCGATACTTCTCGCGCAGGCGCCCGGCGACGATGCCGATGACGCCGGGATGCCAGCCGTCGGCGGCCACCAGCAGCATGGCGTCCTGGGCCTGGTTGCTCTGAGTTTCCACAAAGGCGATCGCCGCCTCGGTGACCTCGCGCTCGACGTCCTTGCGCGCGGCATTGAGCGCGTCGAGCTCTTCGGCGAGACCCCTGGCCTCCTGCGGATCGTCGGTGGACAGCAGGCGCGCGCCCAGGTCGGCGCGGCCGATCCGCCCGCCGGCGTTGATCCTGGGGCCGAGGATGAAGCCCACGTGGAACACCGAGGCCGGACCCTGGCTGTTGGCGACGTCCAGCAACGCCTTCAGCCCCGGATTGCGCCAGGCTGACATCACCTTCAGCCCCTGGGCCGCTAGCGCCCGGTTGAAGCCCCGCAGCTCGGTGACGTCGCAGATCGCGCCCATGGCGGCCAGGTCCAGCCATTGCCGCAGGTCGGGCTCCGGGCGCCCGGCGAACAGACCCCGGCGGCGCGCTTCACGATTGAGCGCGGCCAGCAGGACAAAGGTCACGCCCGCCGCAGCCAGGTGTCCCTGGCCCGAGGTGTCGTCGGGCCGGTTGGGGTTGACCAGGGCCGCGACCGTGGGGATCTCGCCGTCGCGCATCAGGTGATGGTCGATGACCACGACCTCCAGGCCGATCTCGGCGGCGCAGGCCAGCGCGTCATGGGCCGCGGCGCCGCAATCCACGGTGATCACCAGCTCCGCGCCCTCGCCCTTCAGGCGGCGAAAGGCCGCGGGCGACGGGCCATAGCCCTCCAGCACGCGGTCGGGGACATAGATCGGCAGCTCCTGGCCCATGGCCCGGAACCAGCGCACCAGCTGGGCGGCCGACGAGGCGCCGTCCACGTCATAGTCGGCGAATACCACCAGCGGCCGGCCCGCTTCCAGCGCGTCGACCAGGATCGCGGCGGCCTTGTCCATGTCGGTGAAGCTCGACGGATCGGGGAACAGCGCCTTCAGCGTCGGGTCAAGATAGGTCGCCGCGTCATCGGCCTGGATACCCCGCGCGGCCAGCGCCCGGGCCAGCGGCTCCGAAAGGCCCAGCGCCAGCTGATGGCGGCGCACCAGCTCAGGATCGGCTGCCCGCTCGCGCCACAGCCGCCCGCCCAGCGAGCGCGTGACGCCCAGGTAGCCCAGTCGAATGTTGCCGTCGGCCACGCACCGCTCCGTTCAGGTGACGCACTATCGACCCCCGGCGCGCGAGTCGCCAGCCGATCCAGGGCTGACGGGTGAGCTCATCCCACGCCAAAAGCGGACGCACCCCGCCACAACCCCGCGCGGGCCGGTTGGCGCTGTCTTCAATCAATCACGAAAGCGTAACGCTCGGGTCGCGAAAGATTCCTAGGTTTGTCGCGGCGAAGTGGGGGGCGCTTTCGCGACGCCTTGCCGGTGTTGGGACGACGCACGTTGCGCTACGGAATAGTTCGAAGGATCGAGGGGCACCTTCCCCTGCCGGCGCAGCGGGCGCTGATCGAGCGTGCGGGCTGCGACGTACTCCTGGAGGAGGGTCCGCCGACACGGCCGTTGCTTAAGGCGCAGCTGGACCTGCTCTTCAGCCTTAAGCGCGGCGACGAACTCCTGATCTGCAGCCTTGCGATCCTGCACCTGACCACGGGCCAACTGGTCCGGCTGTTCCGCCGGTTCGATCAGACCGGCGTGGTCCTGCGGCTGGTGGGGGACAAGGTCTTGACGCTCACCCTCTCCGGTCCCACGCGGGCCCTGCTGGCGCTGTTGGCCACGAACGAGCCCTCGCCGGCGGAACTGCGCTCTCCGCGCGCGCGCGCGCGGACCAAAGGCAAGCCGCTCAGCCTCTACCAGTTGGACTACGCCCGTGAGCTGAAACGGCGCGGCGCGTCGCTGCGGATGATCGGGTTGTTGTTCCAGACCTCGCCCAGCGAACTCCAGCGCCTGATGGGCCAGGCCGATGGCCCGGGCGGCCCAGCGTCAGGGCCGGCCGGGCGGAGGCTGAAGGCGTTGGACCCGGACGTTTCCGTGACGAACCAGCCTCTGTTGCTTCCAACCGCGCCAGAACGCCGCCGAAGGGCAAACCCCTGAAGCTGCCCTGGTGCAGGACCTTGCGCCCTGGAGGCGCTGAGGTCGCGCGGACCCCAGGCTTCATCACCTGTCAGCCAACGCCCCGGCGCGCCGGGGTCGCCGGCGCGCGTGCGCCGGCAAACCGTCCGGGCGACTAGTACTTCACGCGCAGTTCCACGCCGTAGGTGCGCGGCGGGTTGAAGTTGGCGTAGTCGCCGATCGTGCCGCGGTTGGCGGCCGAGATGCGGTAGATGTGCGACTCGTCGAACAGGTTGCGGCACCACAGCGCCAGGGTCGCGGACGCGCCGCCGCTGGCGCCCATGTTGATGTTGGCCAGGGCCAGGGAGGCGTTAACGATGAAGCTGGAGTCCGTCTTCACCGCGACGTTCTTGACCAGCTTGCCGGTTGGCGAGACGTCGGCGAACTCGCTCTGGAAGGCGTACTGGGCATCGGCGTAGTTGGCGTCGAGGTGGCTGCGCAGGGTCAACTCGCCCACCGGCATCTCATAGTCGATGTAGGCCGAGGCCGCGTTCGGCGGGGTGTAGACCACGTTCACCGGGAACGGCGTGCCCTGCGGGACATCCGCGTTGCCGGTGAAGGGGAACGGCGCGGCGGGGATCTTTACGTCGGTGTAGGCGTAGGAGAGGCCCACCGTCATGCCTTCCATGGGTTTGGCGGTGATCTCGGCTTCGAAGCCCTTGATCTTCGACGTGCCCGGTGAGTTGCGCGTCTCCTCGGTGTGGGCGCCCTGGGTCGGGCTCCCCGGTGTGGTGTCGACGGCGTCGAAATCGATCTGGCTCTTGTCGCGGTCCATGGCGTAGGCGGCCAGGTTTATGCGCAGACGCCTGTCCAGCAGTTCCATCTTGGCGCCGACTTCGTAGGCCTTCACTTCCTCGGCGTCGAAGGCCTGGAAGGTCGCCGAGCGGTCGTTGGCGCCGCCGGCGCGGTAGCCGGTCGAGTACTTGGCGTAGAGGCTGACGTTCTCCGCCGCGTCGTAGGACACGGTGACCAGCGGGTCGAAGCGGCTCTTGCTGTAGGCGAAATTGAAGTTCGTCGCCTTGCCGTTGACGATGTAGAGCGTGCCGTTGCGCGTGTCCTTGGTGAAACGGCCGCCTGCGGTCAGGTGCAGGGCCGGGATCGAGGCCGGGGTGTAGGTGCCCTGGCCGTAGGCCGCGTAGCTTTCCGCGTCGGCCTGGCTGGCGCGGATGATGAAGCGCTTGCCGTATTCCCAGCCCGCCGTCGTGGCCCCCGCCGTCGACGTGCCATAGGACGAGCGGATCGTGAAGGCCGTACCGTCGGCGTTCCACTGGTTGGTGATTGGCGAAGCGGCCGATTCCTTGACGTGTTCCTTGAAGTAATAGAGGCCGGCGACGTAGCTGAAGGCGTCTCCGTAGCGGCCGACGACCTGGAACTCCTGGCTGAACTGACGCTGATAGAGGTCCGAAAGGCTGTAGCGGCCGAAGTTGGCGTTCGGCGCGAAGACGTTACGGCTTTCGATGCCCGAATTGTCCCACTGGTTGGTCCCGACGGCGCGGGCGGCGGTGATCGAGCGCAGCTCCAGGTCCGGTGAGACCGTGTACTTCAGGACCGCCGAGAGGCCGCCGGTTTCATCGACGCTGGGCTGCTGCACGGTGCCGATGTCCGAAACCGTCTGACGGTCGGTGTGAACCTGCACCAGGGGTGCGAGCGGGTTGATCGTGCCGGCCGGGGCGCCGGCCGGGCCGGTCAGCAGTTCAGCCAGGGTGCGGACGCGCTTGCCGTAGGGGTTGTAGCTGACCAGCTGGCTGAAGAACGGGGTATTGTCGTCCTTCGCGTAGTCGGCCGAGACCAGGGCGCTGAACGCGTCCGTCGGCGTGAAGAGGGCGGAAATTCGCCCCCCTTTGCGATCGTACTGGTTCCAGCCGGCCTGGCCGTTCGCCGGGTTCTTGATGGTCGGACCCTGGTGCTGGATCAGCGCGTCCACCTTCACCGCGATGTGGGCAAATTCCTGAAAGTCCTGGTGCAGTTCGGTGTTGTAGGCGCCGAAGTTGCCGACACCGGCGGTGATCCGGCCGCCAAAGACGCCGGTCGGGGCCTTGGTGACGATGCTCAGGGCGCCGCCTTCGGTGTTGCGGCCAAACAGGGTGCCCTGGGGGCCGCGCAGGACTTCGATGCGCTCGACGTCGAACAGCGCGGCGTTGAGACCCTGCTGGCGGCCAAGGTACACGCCATCGATGTAGACGCCCACGCCCTGGTCGCGGGCGGTCTGGTTGGCGTCGAAAGGCACGATGCCGCGAATGCCGACCGTCAGCGCCGATTGACGCGCCTCACACGTGGCGATGCGTAGCGACGGGATGGCCCCGTCCGACAGGTTGATCAGGCTCTCCATGTGCCGGTCGGCCATCTGGGCCGCGCCGACCACCGAGATGGCGATCGGCGTCGTCTGCAGGTTGGTCTCGGTCTTGGTGGCGGTGACCACAACCTCGGCCAGGGTCGCGCTCGCAACAGGCCCTTCAGAGGCAGCGGCCGCCGCGGCGGCAAAGGCCGGAGTCGCGGCAACCAGGGCAAAGCAGCTCCAAGCCACTGTAGACATCAGGAATTTCATAGAGTTAGCCCCTCATTTTTCTTCCAGCGAGGCCCCAAGGTCTACGCCCTCGGGCTCGCGCCAGCACGTTGCGAGGGCTGGCCGACGGTCTGTTTTCGGTCTTCCGGCCGCGCCCCGGTCGGGTCTTAGAGGCGGCTTGTGACGCTTCGGTATCGTCACGATGACGGTTCGACGTCGATCCGGAGTGTGGCGGAAAAAGCGCACGCACTGGATCGGGCGCGGCGGCCTTGCCAAGGCAGACAAACGCTAGGCCAAATGCCTGCAATCAACAGACCTGCGGGGGGAAGCGATGACCAGACAGTCAACGGGCGGGACGGCGCCGTCGGGAATCACCCGGCGCCGGCTGGTCGGGACGGCGGCGGGGATGGCGGCTGGAACCCTGGCCGGCTCGGCGCTGGGGGCCGCGCGCAAGCTGGCGCCCAGCGACCGGGTCAACCTTGCGGTGATCGGAGCCGGCGGCCAGGGCGCGTCGAACATGGTCAAGCTGACCGGCCAGAACATCGTCGCCACCGCCGACGTGGACTACGACCACGTCCTGCGCGCTCTGCTGGACAAGACCGGCTGGATCAGCCCGGCGAAGGAGCCGCTGAAGGCCGCCTACGACAAGGCCGCCCGCTTTACCGACTACCGCCGGATGTTCGACACCCAGACGGATATCGACGCGGTCCTGATCGCCACACCGGACCATCACCATGCGGTGGCCGCGCGGATGGCGATGGAGCGCGGCTACCACGTCTATGTGCAGAAGCCGCTGACCTACAACATCACGGAAAGCCGCAAGCTCGCGTCCCTGGCGGCGGCCAATCCCGGAATGGTCACCCAGATGGGCAACCAGGGCCACTCCGGCGACGACGGGCGGCGCGTGGTCGAGCTGATCCGCGGCGGGGTGATCGGAAAGGTCTCGGAGGTCCACGTCTGGACCAACCGGCCGGTGTGGCCGCAAGGGGCGCCGAGACCCGCGGCGGTCGGCGCGCCGGGAAGCCTGGACTGGGCGACCTGGCTCGGTCCGGCGAATGTGGACTGGGGCTATCACCCCGACTATGCGCACTTCAACTGGCGCGGCTGGACGCCGTTCGGCTCCGGCGCCTTGGGCGACATGGGCGCGCACCTGATCGACTTCCCGTTCTGGGCGCTGGACCCGGGCCTGCCCACCAAGGTCGAGACCCGCCACTCTCGCTGGGCCGGCGGCAAGAGCCTCTGGGACACCAAGCGCCCGCCCGAGATCACCAGCTATCCCTTGGCCAGCATCACCCATTATGAGTTCGGCGCCGCGAAAGGCGGGCCACTGACCATGATCTGGTACGACGGGGGCATGCTGCCGCCGACGCCGCCTGGCTTCCCGGCCAACATGTCGATGAGCGGCGACGGCGGGGTGCTGTTCGTCGGCTCGCACGGCATGCTGATGCACGAGACCTATGGCGAAAAACCGGTGCTGATCGGCGCCGGCCTGGAGGAAAAGGCCCGGAAGATCCCGCGATCCCTGCCCCGCATCCAGGGCGGCATGGCCGGCCACGAGATGAACTGGATCCGCGCCATCCGCGGCGAGGAGAAGGTCTCCTGCCCCTTCGAATATGCGACCCGGCTGAACGAGACCATGAACCTGGGCGTCGTGGCCCTGCTGACCGATCAGGCGATCGAGTACGACGCCGTCGCCGGCCGCGTCACCAACGTCGCCGCGGCCAACCAGTATCTCAGCCGCCAATACCGCAAGGGCTGGGAGCTTTGAGCCGCCGGGGCTGGCTGGCGGCGGGGTCGGCCTGCCTGTTGCTGGCGACCGCGACGCAAGCCGCGGCTCAGGCGGTTCCACCTCCGCCCGGATCGACCGCCCGGCCGCAGGACACTGAGCAATGGACTCCCGTCCCGGCGATCGTCACACCGGGGGCGACAGACGCCGCCCCGCCCACCGACGCCATCGTGCTGTTCGACGGGCGAAACCTCGACCAATGGGTCAACAGCCGCGACAAGGCGCCGGCCGCCTGGACCGTGGCGGACGGTCTGCTGACCGTGGCCAAGGGCGCCGGCAACATCGAGACCCGCCGCAGTTTTCGGAACTATCAGCTGCACCTGGAGTGGCGGATCCCGGCAAACGTCACCGGCTCCGGCCAGGGCCGCGGCAATTCCGGCGTGTTCCTGGCCTCCACCGGCCCCGCCGACGCCGGCTATGAACTTCAGATCCTGGATTCCTACAACAATGCCACCTACGTCAACGGCCAGGCCGGCAGCCTCTACAAACAGCACCCGCCGCTGGTGAACGCCGCCCGCAAACCAGGCGCGTGGCAGGCCTACGATGTGATCTGGACCGCGCCGGTCTTTTCGGGCGACGGCGCAGTGACCTCCCCGGCGCGCGTGACCGTGCTGCACAACGGCGTGCTGATCCAGAACAACGCGGTGCTGGGCGGCGAGACGCTCTACATCGGCAAGCCGGTCTATCGGCCCTACATCTCCGCCCCCATCAAGCTGCAGGCCCATGGCGACCCCAGCCCGCCCATCAGTTTCCGCAACATCTGGGTGCGCGAGCTCGCCGCGCCTTAACTGCGGCCACCAGCGCTTGCCCGAGCGTCAGGCGCGGTTGGTGGTATGATCGGGGCAACAACGGACCTGGAAACGCCCCTGGAGACCCTGGCCATGCGCACCGCCTTGATTCTCGTGCTCGGAACCGCCCTTGCCACCACGGGTCTGGCGACAGCCGGCCTTGCGCGGGCGGCCCCCGCGAACACCCTGAAGGCCGCCGCCGCGCTCGACCCGACCCTCCCGCGGCGAGGTTGGGCGTTGAGGAACGCCTTTGGCCAGCCTGACCTCTCCGGCTATTGGTCCAACGCCACCATGACGCCCCTGACGCGCAATCCGCGCCTGACCGACAAGTCGGTCCTGTCGGCGGCGGAGGCGCGGTCGCTGGAGAAGGTGTTCGGCGACGCCCTGGCCGAGGCCGACCGGCCCACCGACCCGGACGCCCCGACCAGGCCGGCCACCGACAGCAAGGCGGCCGAGGCCAAGCTGATCGCCATCCGCCCCGACTTCGCCGCCGCCGGGGGCGACGTGGGTGGCTACAACACCTTCTGGATCGATCCGGGAACCCACATCATGGAGGTGAACGGCGAGTTCCGGACCTCGATCCTCACCACCCCCAACGGCCAGCCGCCCAAGCGCAAGGCCGGGGCCCCGGCGGCGCGCGGCTACGGCGACTATCGCGACATCTACGACAGCTATGAGACCCGCGCCCTTGGCGAGCGGTGCATCATGGGGTTCGGCTCCAACGCCGGGCCGCCGATGCTGGCCAACGGCTACTACAACAACAACTATCAGATCGTGCAGACCGCCGACGCGGTGGTGATCCAGGTGGAAATGATCCACGATTCTCGGATCGTCCGGCTGAAAGGCCAGCATCGCAGCGACGGCGTGCGCCCCTGGATGGGCGATTCGATCGGCCACTACGATGGCGCCACCCTGGTGGTGGAGACCACCAACATCCCGCAGGGCCAGGCCTTCATGGGGTCCTGGAAAAACCTGAAGGTCACCGAACGGTTCACCCGCGTCTCGCCCACCCGGATCAACTACCAGTTCCAGGTGGAAGACCCCGACACCTGGGACGCGCCCTGGGGCGGCGAATACGACTTCGCCCCGATGCACGGGATCATCTACGAATACGCCTGCCACGAGGGCAACTACGCCCTGCCCGGCATCCTGGGCGGCGCACGCGCCAAGGAGCGGGACGCGGCCGCCGCGGCCGGGGCGGCGAAGGTGGGCGGGAGCTGAGGGGGCGCAACGCTCAATCCCCCCGGGACCTTCCTGGCCGAGCGATGCAGGCCTAGACCGGCCGCTTCATCCGCACTTCGCGCACGGTGCGGGTCGCCGAGTTCATCACCAGGGTGTGGGTGTGGACGAAACCACCTTCGACGCGGACGCCATCCAGCAGCGCGCCCTTGGTGACCCCGGTGGCGGCGAAGATCGCGTCGGCGCGGACCATCTCGTGCAGGTCGTACTTCTTGTCGAAGTCGGTGATGCCGATGCGCGCGGCGCGGGCTTTTTCGTCGGCGTTGCGGAACACCAGCCGGCCCTGGAACTGGCCGCCGACGCACTTCAGCGCCGCACAGGCGAGCACGCCCTCGGGCGCGCCGCCGGAGCCCAGGTAGAGGTCGACGCCGGTCTCGGGGTCAGCGGTGTTCATCACGCCGGCCACATCGCCGTCGGTGATCAGATAGACGCGTGCGCCCACGGCCCGCAGGCTGGCGATGATCTCGGCGTGGCGGGGACGGTCCAACACGCAGACGGTGATCTCGCTGGGCGCGACACCCTTGGCCATGGCCAGCGCCTCGACGTTCTCGCCGGGGGTCTTGTCCAGGTCGATGACGCCGGGCGGATAGCCCGGGCCGCAGGCGATCTTGTCCATATAGGTGTCGGGCGCGTTGAGCAGGGTGCCCTTGGGCGCCCAGGCCATCACCGCCAGCGCGTTGGCCATGGCCTTGGCGGTCAGCGTGGTGCCCTCCAGGGGGTCGAGGGCGATGTCGATCTTGTGTTTGCCGCCCTTGCCCACCTTCTCGCCGATGTAGAGCATGGGCGCCTCGTCGCGCTCGCCCTCTCCGATGACGATCTCGCCGTCGATGTCGAGGTCGTTGAGCGCCGTGCGCATGGCGTCGACGGCGGCCTGGTCGGCTTCTTTTTCGTCGCCCCGGCCGACCAGCTTCCAGGCGGCGATGGCGGCGATCTCGGTGACGCGGACCGCGTCCAGCACGAGGCTGCGGTCCAGGATTTCGGAAGTCATGGGGTCAGCGTCTCCGGTGTCGTCAGATGCGGGCGATGCGTAGCAGGCGCGGACGGTCGAGCACAGCGGGCAGACCGGCGATCTGTTCGATGGCCGCCTTCAGCACGGATTCGGCCACCGCGTGGGTGGTGATGACGATCGGCACGCCGCCCTCTGGGATGTTTGGCGCCCTTTCCACCGGCTTCTGCAGGAAGCTCTCGATGGAGACGCCGGCCTCGGCCAGGGTCTCGGAGACCGCGGCGATGACACCTGGCTGATCCTTGACCAGGAAGCGCAGGTAGGCGCGGCCGACGCTGCGGGACGGATCGACGGGGACGAAGGGTTTGAGGTCCGCCGCCGGCGTCTGGAACACCGGCCGCACGGCGCCGGTCATGACGTCGGCGATGTCGGCCGCGACGGCGGCTGCGGTGGGTCCTGCGCCCGCGCCCGGACCCTGGATGAAGATCCGGCCGGTCCGCGCGCCCTCGATGAATAGCGCGTTCAACGCCCCGCCGGCCTGGGCCAGCGGATGGGCCAGCGGCGCCAGAGAGGGGTGGACGCGGACCAGCACGCCATCGGGCGAGCGGTCGGCCGAGGCCACCAGCTTGATCCGATAGCCCAGGTCGCGGGCCAACTGGATGTCCAGCAGTTCGACCCCCTCGATCCCCTCGATCTCGGCGGCGGCGTAGTTGGGGGCGCAGCCGAAGGCGAGCGCGGCCAGGATCGAGATCTTGTGGGCTGCGTCAAAGCCGCCGACGTCCATGGTCGGGTCGCTCTCGGCGTAGCCCAGGCGCTGGGCCTCGGCGAGCACCTCGGCGAAGGACCGGCCGGTGGCCTCCATCTCGGTCAGGATGTAGTTGCAGGTGCCGTTGAGGATGCCGGCGATCGAGCGGATCTCGTCGCCGACCAGGGCCTCGCGGACAATCTTAACCGCCGGCACGCCGCCCATCACCGCGGCCTCGAAGAGCAGCGGCACACCCTTGGCCTCGGCGAGCGCCGCCAGTTCCGCCCCGTGCTCGGCGATCAGCGCCTTGTTGGCGGTGACCACGGGCTTGCCGGCGTTCAGCGCCGCCTCCACCGCAGCCTTGGCCGGGCCGTCCAACCCGCCGATCAACTCGACGAAAATATCGGTGTCGGGCGAGGTCGCGAGGGTCACCGGATCGTCGAACCAGGGCAGGTTCGAGATGTCGAACGGCCGGGGCCGGGAGCGCGAGCGCGCCGAGACGCCGGTCACCGAGGCGCGTCCACCGGCCGGGGCGAAATCCGGATGCTCGGAAAGGAAGGTCAAGAGGCCGGCGCCGACCGTCCCTAGGCCCGCGACGCCGATCCGCCAGGTTTTCTGATCCGCCATTACTGAGCGGCCAGGCTGTTGTGGGCTCGGCCGAGGATCTCATCGGCGTGGCTAAGGAACTTCTTCACGTTGCGGGCCGCCTGGCGAATGCGGTGCTCGTTCTCCACCAGCCCGACGCGGACGAAGCCCTCGCCGTATTCGCCGAAGCCGATGCCTGGCGCGACGGCGACGCCCGCCTCCTCGAT
>NZ_JANMBF010000140.1:0-20541 GCF_031360265.1 Phenylobacterium sp. | reverse complement strand
GATGGCTGCCGGCTTTCCGGAACACGACTTCAAGTCTTGACCCGGAATCCGGTGTAATCCGTTTTGCAAGCTGAAGAGACGATGAATTCTTAACAGGGAACGAAAACGTAATGAGCGCAATTGTTGATGTAGTGGCCCGCGAAATCCTGGACTCGCGCGGCAATCCGACAGTAGAAGCCGATGTCGTACTCGAGTCCGGCGTATCGGGCCGTGCGGCGGTGCCGTCAGGCGCCTCGACCGGCGCCCACGAGGCGGTGGAGCGGCGCGACGGTGACAAGTCCCGCTATGGCGGCAAGGGTGTACTTGCGGCCGTCGATGCGGTGAATGGCGAGATCTATGACGCCCTGGCCGGCGCCGACGCTGAGGACCAGCGGCGCCTGGACCGCATGCTGATCGACCTCGACGGCACGCCCAACAAGTCGCGCCTGGGCGCCAATGCAATCCTGGGGGTGAGCCTCGCCGCCGCCAAGGCCGCGGCCGGCTCGGCGGCGCTGCCGCTCTACAAATATGTGGGCGGGGTCTCCGCGCGCGTGCTGCCGGTGCCGATGATGAACATCATCAATGGCGGCGCCCACGCCGACAATCCGATCGACATCCAGGAGTTCATGATCCTGCCCACCGGCGCGCCCACCTTCGCCGAGGCCCTGCGCATGGGCGCCGAGATCTTCCACGCCCTGAAGAGCCAGCTGAAGGCCGCCGGGCACAACACCAACGTCGGCGACGAGGGCGGCTTCGCTCCCAACATCGGCTCTGCCAAGGAGGCGCTGGCGTTCATCGTCAAGGCCGGCGAGAGCGCGGGCTTCGCCACCGGCAAGGACTTTGTGCTCGGCCTCGACGCGGCCGCCAGCGAGTTCTTCAAGGACGGAAAATACGTCATGGCCGGCGAGGGCAAGACCGTCGATCCCGCCGGCATGGTCGACTACCTCGCCGACCTCGCCGGCTCGTTCCCGATCGTCACCATCGAGGATGGCTGCGCCGAGGACGACCTGGAGGGCTGGAAGCTCTTGACCGAGCGGCTGGGCGGCAAGATCCAGCTGGTCGGCGACGACCTCTTCGTCACCAATCCCGAGCGGCTCTCCATGGGCATCGGCAAGGGCCTGGCCAACTCGATCCTGATCAAGGTCAACCAGATCGGCACCCTGTCGGAAACCTTGGACGCCGTCGATATGGCCCACCGCAACGCCTACACCGCCGTGATGAGTCACCGCTCGGGCGAGACGGAAGACTCGACCATCGCCGACCTCGCCGTGGCCACCAACTGCGGACAGATCAAGACCGGATCCCTGTCGCGCTCCGACCGCACGGCAAAATACAACCAGCTCCTGCGCATCGAGGAAGAGCTGGGCGACCAAGCGGTCTATGCCGGGCGGGCGGCGATCAAGCGGTCCTAGCGCGGAATCTCGATCCCCAGTTCGCGGCGGATGTGCGCCCGGGCGGCCGCCTCAAGGGCTTCGGGCCACGTCGCGCCCAGCTGTTGGGCGATGCCGCGCGCGCGGGGGAGGAAGGCGGCGGCACAGGCCATCGACGCGGCGATCACGGCTTCACGATTCGCCGCGGGGCAGGGCAGGCTCTCGATCAGCGCGATCTCCTCGGCGTCCAGAACGCGGGACAGACGCAAGGCCCCTGGCGGGGAGGGCGGCGCATGGCCCTCGATGAGCAGCGCGATCAGCTGGGCGCGCAGGTGGCCCACTCCGGTGACCCCCACGACGAACTCCTCGCGCCCGATGCTGAGCGGCAACAGACCCAGGCTCCGCAGAAATTCCTCGGTGATCGCCACCATCTTGTCCGGACCCGGTGACCGCGACGGCGGGTGTTTCGGCAGGCGGTCGTGGAGGCCCTGAGGGTCGAACAGCGGGCGCCATGTCGCCCGGGCGCCGTTCAGGTGCGACGGCACGGTCACCGTCAGGTCGAGGCGCAGCCACGCTTGCGTCACCGCGAGGAACAGCGGGACGCCGGGGTAGACCTGACGCCAGAGCACCGGAGCGCAGATCCCGGCGATCCAGTCGCGCGCCTGCTCGACGAAGGTGGCGTGCGCCTCGGGCGCGGCGACCAACACGAAGTCACAGTCGGACCATCGATCCCCGTCGCCGGCGCCCAGGCTGCCGCTCAGGAACAACGCGACCACCCGAGGGTCGGCGTCCGCCGCTTCCCGCACCGCCTCGATCAGGTCGTCGCGTGTCATGGGGCCACCTTCGCGGGTGTCTCCGGACTGCGCAATCGAGCAGGCGTCGCAGGCTTGGTGACCTCAAATCGCGAAGGCGAGGTCCATGCACGCCTCAAGCGAAACCGGTTGTCCAGAAACGATCCACGGTGACATGATGAACGGCTCGCAAATGCAGCCGGAAATACGGGGGTCGCGCCATGCGTATCAGGGGTTTGACGGCGGCGGTCGCAGCCGCCTTGACGATGTCTGCCGGCGCGGCGTCCGCGGCCGTCCTTGGCATCGGCCAGACCACCAGCGTGGCGAGCGGCATCGCGGCCTTCGGGCCTTCGATGGCCCAGATCACCTGGAAGCACATGTTCGCGCCCGGCACGGTCTGGCCATCCGGCGCGCTCGGTCCTCTCGCCGGCGGCGGCGTGCAGATCGACCCGGCAACCGGCTCTTCGGTGTCGGGCAATCTGGCGACCGCCAACTGGATCGAGGGACCCGGGTTCAACGACGGGCCCGGCGGCGTCGGTCCGGAGTTGGCGATCAGCGGCCCCGAGGACTTCACCTTGACCTTCTTCGGGCCGGTCACGCGCATCGGCCTGACGATCGCCACCGGCCTGGGAAATCTGCCCCATGAGTTCGACCACCTGGGCGCGGTGTTCAACCTGACCGCCAGCAATGGCGATACCGGCGTGCTGACCCTGGTCGATTCCGGGGCCGGATATTCAGCCTGGGTGACCATAACCTCGGCCACGCCGTTCAGCTCGCTGACCTTCTTCGAGCCGTCGCGCAACATCCAGGACCAGTACTTCGGGGACGTGTTGTCCGCCGCTGGCGTTCCGGAGCCCTCGACCTGGGCCATGATGCTTGCCGGGCTCGGTCTGGCCGGTGCGGCCCTGCGTCGGCGCCGGTTCCAGGCGGCCTGAGCCGGGCGCCGGCAGGTCGTTGGACGGGCGAGTGCGGAAGCTTTGCTGCAACTGATTGTTAAGGATAAATTGCGAGCCTTATCGGATCAGACATCCTAGAGATTCCCATCCCTTGCTCGCCTTCCTCCGCCCCTTCCTGCCGACCGCCGCGCTGGCGCTGCTGATCGCCTATTCCGGCTTCCATGCCTTCACCGGCGACCGCGGGATCCTGGCGTCGGACCAGCGTGACGAGACCCTGGTGGCCAAGACCCGCGAGCTGGAGCAAGTGCGCGCCCAGCGTCAGGACCTCGAATTGCGCGCCCACCTGCTTCGCGACACCAGCCTTTCGGCTGATCTCCTGGCGGAGAGAGCGCGCTCCCTGCTAGGCTTCGCCGACCCAAGGGACTATGTGATCCGCATGAAGCCCTAGGCGTCACCTGGGCGGTCGCCGCGTTCCCGCGGGGTTGTCGAACGATCACGGAGAGACGGGATGGCGCGTGTGCACACCGGCCCGATTGGCCGGCGAAAAGCCAACGCCGCCGGCGCGCCCAAGGCCGAGAGCGGCGGCCAGGCGGAGCTGCTGAAATACTATCGCGACATGCTGCTGATCCGTCGCTTCGAGGAACGGGCGGGCCAGCTATATGGCATGGGTCTGATCGGCGGGTTCTGCCACCTCTATATCGGCCAGGAAGCCATCGCCGTCGGTGTCCAGGCGGCCCAGAAGCCCGGCGACCAGGTGATCACCGGCTATCGCGAGCACGGTCATATGCTGGCCTGCGGCATGGACCCCAAGGCAGTCATGGCCGAGCTCACCGGTCGCGCCTCCGGCTCGTCGCACGGCAAGGGCGGCTCGATGCACATGTTCTCCACCAAGGCGGGCTTCTACGGCGGCCATGGGATCGTCGGCGCGCAGGTCAGCCTGGGCACCGGGCTGGCGCTGGCCAATCGCTATCGCGACGACGGCAAGGTGGCCTTCACCTATTTCGGCGACGGCGCCGCCAACCAGGGCCAGGTCTATGAGAGCTTCAACATGGCCGAACTCTGGAGCCTGCCAGTCGTCTATGTGATTGAGAACAACCAGTACGCCATGGGCACCGCCATCGAGCGCTCGTCGGCCGAGACCCGCCTGCACATGCGTGGCGCCTCGTTCAAGATTCCCGGCGAGGAGGTCGATGGCATGGACGTGCTGGCGGTGAAGGCCGCCGCCGAGAAGGCCGCCGCCCACGCCCGCACCGGCAAAGGACCCTACATCCTGGAAATGAAGACCTATCGCTATCGGGGCCATTCGATGAGCGATCCGGCCAAGTACCGCACGCGCGAGGAGGTCGATGAGGTCAAGAAGACGCGTGACCCGATCGAGCATGTGGAAGAGCTGCTGGCCAGGCACGGCTGGGCCGACGAAACGGCGCTGAAGGCCATCGACGCGGAGGTCAAGCGCATCGTCGCCGACGCGGCGGAGTTCGCGCGGACATCGCCGGAACCCGATCCTTCGGAGCTCTATACAGACGTCTACACCGAGGCCTCTGTGGGGCTGTCGGCATGACTGAGATCCTGATGCCGGCCCTGTCGCCGACCATGGAGGAGGGCACGCTGGCCAAGTGGCACGTGAAGGTCGGCGATGCGGTGAAATCCGGCGATGTGATCGCCGAGATCGAGACCGACAAGGCGACCATGGAGGTGGAGGCCGTCGACGAGGGCGTCGTCGAGGCCCTGCTGGTCGCCGAGGGAACCGAAGAGGTCAAGGTCAACACGCCCATCGCGCGGCTGTCGGGCGAGGGCGGGGCGGCCGCGCCGCCGCCGCGGACGGCGGACTCCACGCCAGCGTCTCGCGCCGAAGCCTCCGGCGATCCTGTGCGCAAACCGGTCGAAACCGCGCCGTCTGTACCGGCCAGCGCGCCGCTGAACGATCCCGAGCTCCCGGCCGGGGTAAAGCTGGTGAAGGTGACGGTGCGCGACGCCCTGCGGGACGCCATGGCCGAGGAGATGCGCCGCGATCCCGACGTCTTCCTGATGGGCGAGGAGGTCGCCCAGTATCAGGGCGCCTACAAGGTCTCCAGGGACCTGCTGGCCGAGTTCGGCGACAGGCGGGTCATCGACACCCCGATCACCGAGCACGGATTTGCAGGCCTGGGCGTCGGCGCGGCGATGGCCGGCCTGAAGCCGATCGTCGAGTTCATGACGTTCAATTTTGCCATGCAGGCCATTGATCATATTATTAATTCGGCGGCCAAGACGCTCTATATGTCCGGCGGCCAGATCAAGGCATCGATCGTCTTCCGCGGCCCCAATGGCGCGGCCTCCCGCGTCGGCGCGCAGCACAGCCAGGACTATGCCGGCTGGTACGGCCATGTGCCGGGCCTGAAGGTGGTCGCGCCCTATGACGCCGCCGACGCCAAGGGCCTGCTGAAGGCAGCCATCCGCGACCCCAACCCGGTGGTCTTCCTGGAGCACGAGATGCTCTACGGCCAGGAATTCGACGTGCCCGAGGGCATCGACTGGGTCGTCCCCATCGGCAAGGCCAAGGTCAGGCGCGAAGGGACCGGCGTCACGCTGGTGGCCTATTCGCGGATGGTCGGCTTCTGCCTGAAGGCCTCCGAGGCGCTGGCCGCCGAGGGCATCGAGGCCGAGGTCATCGACCTGCGCACCATCCGTCCCATGGATTGGCGCACGGTGGTCGACAGTGTCCAGAAGACCAACCGCCTGGTCACCGTCGAGGAAGGCTGGGGTCCCATGGGCGTCGGAGCCGAGGTGATCGCCCGGGTGCTGGAGCACGCCTTCGACTATCTCGACGCCCCGCCGGCGCGCGTGCACCAGGAAGACGTGCCCTTGCCCTACGCCGCCAATCTGGAAGCGCTCTCCATGCCGTCGGTGGAGAAGATCATCGAGGCGGCCAAGGCCGTGTGTTATCGATGAGCGGAACCTCCATCACCTGGCATGCCGGGGGCTGCCACTGCGGCGCGGTGCGCTTCGAAGTCGCCCTCCCAGCGGTCGTCGAGGCGCAGAGCTGCAACTGCTCGATGTGCGCTAAGACCGGCTTCATCCACATGATCGTACCGCAGAGCCGGTTCCGCCTGACCAGGGGCGCTGAGCGGCTGGTGGAATACACCTTCAACAGCCGGGTGGCGAAGCACCTGTTCTGCGGCGAATGCGGCGTCGAGGCCTTCTACCGGCCCCGCTCCAACCCCGATGGCTGGAGCGTCAACGCTCGCTGCCTGGATCGCGCCGACGACATCGACCTCAGGGTTGCGCCGTTCGACGGCCAGAACTGGGAGGCCAACGCCGCGGACCTGGCGCACCTGTCCAAGGAACCCGCATGAGCATCGACATCCTAATGCCGGCGCTATCGCCCACCATGGAGGAGGGCACGCTGGCCAAGTGGCACGTGAAGGTCGGCGACAAGGTGAAATCCGGCGATGTGATCGCCGAGATCGAGACCGACAAGGCGACCATGGAGGTGGAGGCCGTCGACGAGGGCGTGGTCGAGGCCCTGCTGGTCGCCGAGGGAACCGAAGAGGTCAAGGTCAACGCGCCGATCGCGCGGCTGTCGGGCGAGGGAGAGCAAACCCAGACGAGCCCTCTCCCCCCACCGGGTCGCTCAGCGACCCGGCCCCCCGAGCTTGGCTCGCCACCCCCAGAGGGGGTGGTGAAGGTGAGAGGGTTGGGACAGGGGGTGTCGGCTCAGAATCAGCCTGTTTCCGCGCCGCCCCTCGTTGACAAGGTCCCGCGGTCAGAGCCGGCGCCCCCACCCCCGGCCGCTCCCCGCAAGGGGGAGGGGAGCCGCGTTTTCGCCTCGCCCCTCGCGCGTCGGCTGGCCGAACAGAAGGGGCTGGACCTTTCGACAATGACCGGCTCCGGTCCGCACGGCCGGATCATCAAGGCTGACGTCGAAGGCGCCCAGCCCGGCGCGGCGAAAGCGCCCGCCGCCGCCGCCGTCGCGCCGCGCCAGGTCCTGTCGCTGGAGCAGATGGGCATCGCGCCCGGCAGCTACGACCTGATCCCGCTCGACGGCATGCGGAAGACCGTCGCACGGCGGATGACCGACAGCGTCCGCGACGTGCCGCACTTCCCGCTGTCCATCGACCTGGAGATCGACGCCCTGCTGGCGGCGCGAGCCAGGATCAACGCCCTGCTGGAAAAATCCGGCCGCAAGGTCAGCGTCAACGACATGGTGATCAAGGCCGCCGCCGTGGCCCTGATGCAGGTGCCGGAAGCCAACGCCTCCTACACGCCCGACGGCATCGCCCTGCACCATCACGCCGACATCGCCATGGCGGTGGCCGTCCCCGGCGGCCTGATCACCCCGATCCTCCGCGCCGCCGAAACCAAGGGCGTCGCCGCCATCGCCGCCGAAGCCAAGGACCTGGCCGAACGCGCGCGCACCAAGAAGCTGGCGCCCCACGAATACCAGGGCGGCACGTTCTCGATCTCCAACCTGGGAATGTTCGGCATCAGGTCGTTCAACTCGATCATCAACGAGCCGCAGGGCGCGATCCTGTCGGTGGGCGTCGGCGAGAAGCGGCCTGTGGTGCGCGGCAACGAGCTGGCCATCGCCACGGTGATGAGCGTCACGCTGACCTGCGATCACCGGGTGGTCGACGGGGCGATCGGCGCGCGTTGGCTCGCCGCCTTCAAACCGCTGATCGAAGATCCCATCACGATGATTGTCTGAGGCCGGCCATGACCACTATCTATGACTTCGCCGCCGAGACCCTGGACGGCGCCCCGGCGCCGCTCTCGGCCTATCGCGACAAGGTGGTGCTGATCGTCAACACCGCGAGCAAGTGCGGCTTCACCCCGCAGTACGCGGGCCTGGAGGCGCTCTGGCGCAAGTACCGAGACCAGGGCCTGGTGATCCTGGGCTTTCCCTGCAACCAGTTCGGGGCCCAGGAGCCGGGGGACGCGGCCGAGATCGCCAGCTTCTGTTCGCTGACCTACGACGTGGACTTCCCGATGATGCGCAAGGTCGACGTCAATGGCCCGGCGACCCACCCGCTCTATGCCTGGCTGAAACACGAGAAGAAGGGGCTGCTGGGCTCCGAGGGCGTGAAGTGGAACTTCACCAAGTTTCTGGTGAATCGCAAGGGTGAGGTGGTGAGCCGCTACGCCCCGACCGACAAACCCGAATCCCTGGAAGGCGCCATCGAGGCGCTTCTCTGATGGCGGCCGACGCCAAAGAGGGCAGTTTCGACGTCGTCATCATTGGCTCCGGCCCCGGCGGCTACGTCACCGCCATCCGCGCCAGCCAGCTCGGCCTGAAAGTGGCCATCGTCGAGCGGGAACTCCTGGGCGGCATCTGCCTGAACTGGGGCTGCATCCCCACAAAGGCCCTGCTCAAGTCCGGCGAGGTCTATGAGCAACTCGACCACTTGGCCGACTATGGCCTGTCGGTGGAAAAGCGCGGCTTCGACTTTGGCAAGGTCGTCGAACGCTCGCGCAAGGTCTCGGCCCAGCTCAACGCCGGCGTCGCCTTCCTGATGAAGAAACACAAGATCGAGGTGGTGATGGGCGCCGCCAAACTGGAGACAGGGCAGGCGGCTCCGGCTGTCGTTGTCGGCGACCGCAGGCTCACCGCCAGGCACGTGATCCTGGCCACCGGCGCGCGGGCCCGCACCATCCCCGCCGTGGGCCTTGAGCCCGACGGCGAGCGGGTCTGGACCTATCGCGAGGCCCTGGTCCCCAAGTCCGTCCCCAAGACCCTGATCGTCATCGGCTCGGGCGCCATCGGAATTGAATTCGCCAGCTTCTATAGGGCCTTAGGCTCGGATGTTACGGTGGTCGAGGCCCTGCCGCGCATCCTGCCCGTGGAGGACGAGGAGGTCTCCAAGGCCGCCCACAAGGCGTTCGAGAAGCGTGGCCTGAAGTTCCGCGTGCCGGCCAACGTGAAGAAGCTGACCAGGACCAAAACGGGTGTCGCCGTCGAGATCGAGAGTCCTGGCAAGGAGGGAGACGGCAAGTCGGAAACCCTTGAGGCCGACGTCGCCATCGTCGCGGTCGGCATCGTCGGCAATGTCGAGGACATGGGCCTGGAAGCCCTGGGCGTGAAGATCGAGCGCACCCACGTGGTCACCGACAAACACGGCGCCACGGGCGTCCCCGGCCTCTACGCCATCGGCGACGTGGCGGGTCCGCCGTGGCTCGCCCACAAGGCCAGCCACGAGGGCGTCCACTGCATCGAACACATCGCCGGCCTGGCGCCGGCCAATATCGACAGCCCGATCCCCGGCTGCACCTATTCGACCCCGCAGATCGCTTCCGTCGGCCTCACCGAGGCCCAGGCCAAGGACCAGGGCCGCGAGCCCAAGGTCGGCCGCTTCCCCTTCCGGGTGAACGGCAAGGCCATCGCCTCGGGTGAAACCGACGGGTTCGTCAAGACGGTGTTCGACGGCAGGACCGGCGCCCTGATCGGCGCCCACATGATCGGCGCCGAGGTCACCGAGATGATCCAGGGCTACGTCATCGCCATGACCTGCGAAGCCACCGAGGCCGAATTGCACGGCGCCGTTTTCCCCCACCCGACCATGAGCGAGGCCATGCACGAGGCGTCGCTCGACGCCTACGGGATGGTCCTGCACGCCTGATCAGGCCGCCGGCCGCATCTCCGCATCGACCATCCGCTGGATCGCCACATAGTCGGTCTTGCCGGTGCCGAGCACGGGGATCTCCTGGACGCGGATGATCTTGCGGGGCACGGCGATCTCCGGCGCCTGGATCGACTGCGCATAGGCGATCAGAGCGCTGGCCTCGGCGTCGCGCCGGTCGGTGACCAGGATCAGCCGTTCGCCTTTCTTCGGGTCGGCGAGCGCGATCACCGCGTGTCGGCAGTCGGGCCAGACGGCGCAGGCCAGGTCCTCGGCCGCCGTCAGCGAGACCATCTCGCCGGCGACCTTGGCAAACCGCTTCACCCGGCCCTTGATCTGCACCCAGCCGTCGTCGGTGATCGAGACCACGTCGCCCGTGTCGTGCCAGCCGTCGACCGGCGACTCGACCTCGCCAGATGCATTAAGGTAGCCCGCCATCACATTGGGTCCTCGCACAAAAAGCTGTCCGCCTCCGGGAATGCCCGGGACCGGGACGAGCCGGGTCTCGACGCCCGGCAGCAGGGCGCCGACGGTGCCCCGGCGATTGTCGCCGGGCTTGTTCACCGCGATCACCGGCGACGCCTCGGTGGCGCCATAGCCCTCCAGCAGCGGAATCGGACCGAATTTCTCGGCGATCAGGTTGTGGGTCTCCTCGCGAACCTTCTCCGCGCCGCAGACCACGAAGGTCAGGCCGGCAAGCTCGTCGGGTTCAGCCGAGCGGGCGTACTGATTGATGAAGGTGTCGGTGGCGAACAGCACATTGGCTTTGGTGTCCTTCACCAGGGCCGGGATCTGCTTGACGTGCAGGGGCGAGGGGTACTGGAACGCCTTCAGCCCGCTGAGGATCGGCAGCAGCGCGCCGCCGGTCAGGCCGAAGCAGTGAAAGATCGGCAGCGGGTTGAAGAACACCCAATCCGGGTCGAGCGCGATATGCTGAGCGATCTGGCGGCAATTGGCGATCAGGTTCGCCTGGCTCAGCACCACCCCCTTGGGCGTGCCGAAACTGCCGGAGGTGAACAGGATCACCCCGGGGTCGTCGGGCCTGGTCGCCGAGCGGAACCGCGCCGGAAAAGCGCCGGCCGCGGCCGCGAGCAGCTTGTCCGGCAGGCCGATCGTTGCGCGCACGTCCTCCAGATAGATCACCTTTGTCAGGGTCTCCAGGGCATCGATCAGGTCGTGCAACTTACCCTGCTCGACGAACCGGTGAGAGGTCAGCACGGTCTTCACGCCGGCCAGTTCGCACGCGCCCCTCAGGTTGCGGATGCCCGCCGTGAAATTCAGCATGGTCGGCACGCGTGCGAAGGCATGCAGGGCGAAGAAGGTCACTACGCCGGCCGAACTCGACGGCAGCATCACGCCCACCCGTTCGCCCTTGTGGGTAAAGGCCGCGATCTTGCGGCCGAGCGCGAAGGCGCCGCGGATCAGGTCGGTATAGCTCAGGGGATTGCGTTCCTGGTCCTCCAGGATCGGTTTTTTGGCGCCGTAGGTCTGCCGCGCCGCGACCAGGGCGTCGAACAGGGTCGTCTGCGCCTCAGCGGCCTCGAACGATCGCGACAAGAGCACCCACCCAAGGTTTGTTATGGTTGCGGCGAGCCTATCCCCCGGGCGGGGCGATGAAAAGAATGGTTACAGTCCGTGAGCACTGCGCGTCTCGAATTCGCGGCTTGATCCGAAGGCCGCGACCGCCGATCTAGGGGTCATGGCCGTGGTCATCGACAATCTGAACCCCTCCCGAAAAGAGTCTGGCGCGATCCGCCCGCGCCATCCCGAGAAGCAGGCGAACCCCGAGACGCCCCTGTTGCGCAAGCCGGAGTGGCTTCGGGTCCGCGCGCCGGGCTCAGCCGGCTACAACGCCACCCGCGACATCGTCAAAGCGCACGGCCTAGTCACCGTCTGCGAAGAGGCGGCCTGCCCGAATATCGGCGAATGCTGGTCCAAGAGCCACGCGACGATGATGATCATGGGCGAGGTCTGCACGCGGGCCTGCGCCTTCTGCAACGTCGCCACCGGCAAGCCCAAGCCGCTGGACTCCACCGAACCGGCCCGAGTCGGCGAGGCGGTGGCCAAGATGGGTCTGAAACACGTGGTCATCACCTCGGTCGACCGCGACGACCTGGCCGACGGCGGGGCGGGGCATTTCGCCGCCGTGGTCCGCGCGATCCGCGCTGCGGCGCCCGGCACGACCATCGAGATCCTGACGCCGGACTTTCTGCGCAAGCCGGTCGAGGCAGCCTATCAGGTGATCGACGCCAGGCCCGATGTCTTCAACCACAACCTGGAGACGGTGCCACGGCTCTATCTCTCGATCCGGCCCGGCGCGCGCTACTACCATTCGCTGCGCCTGCTTGAGCGGGTGAAGGAACGCGATCCGACCCAGTTCACCAAGTCCGGCGTCATGGTCGGCCTGGGCGAGGCCAAGGAGGAGGTCATGCAGGTGATGGACGACATGCGCTCCGCCGGCGTCGATTTCATCACCATCGGCCAATATCTCCAGCCGACCCGCAGACACGCCCCGATCGATCGCTTCGTCCATCCTGACGAGTTCGCCGCCTATGAGACGGTGGCGCGCGCCAAGGGATTTCTGATGGTCGCCTCGAGCCCGCTCACGCGCTCGTCGCATCACGCCGGCGAGGACTTCGCGCGCCTTCAGGCGGCGCGGTTGGCCCGGGAAACGCTGTCGGCCAAGGAGAAGGGGGCCTGAAGCACCACGTCTCCAGGCGCCTGCCCTATACGCCGGACCAACTGTTCGCGCTGGTCAGCGACATCGCGGCCTATCCGGACTTCGTGCCGTGGATCACCGCCATGCGCACCTGGAACGCGCGGACGCTGGGGCCGGGGCTTGAGTTGGTAGACGCCGAGGCGGGGATCCAGTTTTCCTTCCTCAAGGAACGGTTCTCAACCCGGGTCCGGCGCGACGCCACCGCGCGGCAGATCGACGTCAGTCTGTTGTCGGGACCGTTCCGCAGGCTGGCCAACAGCTGGGCGTTCTTCGAGGCTGCGGAAGGTGGAGCCCGCGTCGAGTTCGACATCGACTTCCAGTTCAAGTCGCGGCTGCTTGACGCCCTGCTGGCCGCCAATTTCGCTCACGCCGTTGACCGGCTGATGGCGTGTTTCGAGGCGCGAGCGGCGGCGCTCTACGGCAGGGCTGAGCCCCCCGTCTAGCTCGCGGCCGGGGTTTGCGGCGTCGCCCCCGGATTTGACGCCACCGCGCTGGCGGGGACACCGCGACGCGCTCCTTCGGTCAGCATGATCGCCTTGGGCCCAGCTTGCCGATAGTCACCGGCAATCCCAGGCACAGATCGAGATGCGCGATAGGGTTGAATCTCCAACGGTAGTCTACTTCCCCTTGAATTTCGCTGAGTCAACATATTGCCAGCATTGGAAACCGCAGGTTGACCTACTCGCCTATCGGGGGAACAGGGTTATTCTTTGATCGATACCGTGTTATGTGATCTGGACCTGTCGGAGGGACCTTGAAATGCGACTTACAACCTACGCTATCGGGCTGGTGCGGGCCTCCGCCCTCGCGGCCGTTCTGAGCGCCGGAGGCGCCGCCGCGGCGCCGATCACCTTCATTTTCGGGGTTCCGAGCGGCAACCTCGGGCTCACCCACACCTATACGGACGGTGGGTCAGGGCTCTCGATCGTCGCGGCTGGATACGACTTCTCCGGGGCGGCCACGAGCTTGTACGGCAAGAATGACGGTGGTGATGAGGTCGGTCTCGGTTTGGCCAACGACCCGACCGGCAATCATGAGATCCACTACCATTCGGGATTCGTACAGCTGGATGTCTCTAACCTCATCGGCAGGGTCATCCCGGGATCGACGATATTTTCCACCGGGAGCACCACCAACGGCGAAAAATGGGGCGTGTTCGGCAGCAATATCGCCGGGGCCTATTCCGGGGGCCCGCTGATCACGGGTACGTCGGAGTCGTCGCACGCGCTCCCGAGCTTCGGCAGTTTCAGGTATTATGACTTTGTCGAACTGAACGCGACGCCCGGCCAGGGCGACAATTTCCTGATCCACAGCCTTTCCGCGACACGGCGCGCCGTGCCGGAACCAGCGACATGGGCGCTGATGATTGGCGGCTTCGGACTGACCGGCCTGATGTTGCGCGATCGCCGTCGCCGACTGACCCTGACCTAGGAGCGTTCGCTGGGGCGTCAGGCCATCCGGTCGCGCAGCATCTGCAGCGCCGATTGCACGGCGGCGAACTGGATTCCTATCCGATCCTCGAATTCGAAGAATTCCTGGCGGTGCATCAGGCCGTGATTGGTCCGCGCCGTGGCGATATGGACTGTGCCGACCGGCTTCATCGGCGTACCCCCGAGCGGCCCGGCGACCCCAGTGATCGCCACTGAAATATGGGCGTTGGAGTGCTCCAGCGCGCCCTCGGCCATCATCCGCGCGACCGGCTCGGACACCGCGCCCAGGTCGGCGATCAGGTCGCCTGGGACCCCCAGCAATTCCTGCTTGGCGCGGTTGGAATAGGTGACAAACCCGCGCTCGAACACGTCGGAAGCCCCTGAGACCTGGCAGATGGCCCCGGCTACCAGGCCGCCGGTGCAGCTCTCCGCCGTGACGATCCGCAAGGACCGTTCGCGCGCCTCATCGACCAGCAGGCGGGCGAGGGTCACGATCTCAAGCGAAAACATCGGTGCGAACTCTCTTAACGGCTCAGAAGGCCAGGCGACCAGAGCATCGGACCGATCTTTCATTCAAGGCGATTCGCGACAGCATGACCCCTCAGGCTTCCAGGACTCGGCTGGACACACGGCCGCCCGACTGCCTGTTCGTGCTGACCGTGTTCGCCAGCGCCGCTCTGGTCTTCCTGGTCGAGCCGATGGCAGCCAGGCTGGTGTTGCCCTTGCTGGGGGGCAGTCCGTCGGTCTGGAACACCAGCCTGGCCTTCTTCCAGGCCGCGCTGCTGGGCGGCTACGCCTATGCCCATGGCCTGCAGCGCCTGCCCTCGCCGCGGGCCCAGGCTCTGGTCCACATCGCGGTCCTGTTGCTGGCCGCGGTCGCGCTGCCGCTCAGGGTCAACGAACTGTTTGGACCCCCGTCCTCAGGCCATCCGACAGCCTGGCTGCTGGGAGTGCTGGCGGTGTCGATCGGCGCGCCCTTCGCCGCGCTGTCCGCCACCGCTCCGCTGGTCCAGGCCTGGCACGCGCGATCCTTTGCGGACGGGCAGGGCGGCGAGCCCTACCGGCTCTACGCCGCCAGCAACCTCGGCAGCCTGCTGGCGCTGCTCGCCTATCCGGTTGTCGTTGAGCCCGTTCTGACCCTGCACGCCCAGCGCGTGGGCTGGAGCGTCGCCTACGGTCTGTTCATCCTGCTGATGGGCGGCCTTGCCATGGCCGTCGTCCGCGCGGCCCCCAGGGGTGGACGGGTCCGGCCCACGGCCGAGACAACCTCGTCGATCGTCTGGCGCGATCGCCTGATCTGGGTGGCGCTGGCCGCCATCCCCTCCAGCCTGATGCTGGGCGTGACCAGCTACATCACCACCGACGTGGCCTCCGCGCCCTTCCTGTGGGTGTTACCTCTGGCCCTGTACCTCGCGAGCTTCATTGTCGCCTTCCAGGCCCGCCCGGCGATCCCGCCCGACATAACCCTGCTGCTGCAGGCCGCGGCCCTTGCCGCCTGCGTGGTGCTGCTGCCGTTCACCGCCAACGCCTTCGCGATCCAGCTTCCGATCCATCTGGCGGCCTTCTTCCTGACCGCTCTGATGTGCCACCAGGCGCTGGTCGCCCGCAGGCCCGATCCAGCACGGCTCACCGAGTTCTATTTCTGGATGTCGCTGGGCGGGGTGGTCGGCGGGTCGTTCAACGCCTTCCTGGCGCCGGTGATTTTCAACAGTGTCTGGGAATATCCGCTGGTCCTGGCGCTGTCGTGCCTGGTCCGGCCCTGGAATGTCTCGCGGATCGAGGGGTCCGCCTGGGTGATGCTGATCGTCGGCATCGCCGGCGGAGTAGCCACCCCGCTCCTCAACATCTTCGTCGCGCAGCACGTCTACGCCAAGCCGCTGGTCGGCGGCTTCACCCAGGTGGACGCCTATGAGCTCGGGCTGCGGGTCTGCCTAGGCGCCGCGGCGATTTCGGCGTTCCTGCTGCGCGGCCGAGGGCTGATGTTCACGGCGGTCATCGCCGTGCTCTCGGTCGGAGCCAACGCCGCGGCCGACCGCACCGACACTACGCAGAGCTGGCGCAGCTTCTTCGGCGTGCTGCGCCAGTCGCAGACACAGGTTCCGGAAATCGGCGGGCCCACCCGCATGCTTTCGCACGGCACCACCCTGCACGGCGCCCAAGCGCTGACGCCCAGGTGGCGGTGCAATCCGCTGGTCTACTATGCCCAGTCCAGCCCCATCGGGCAGGTGTTCCTGGCCGAGCACCGCGCCAAGCCCAGCCTGCGCCTGGGGGCGGTCGGGCTGGGGACGGGCTCGGTCTCGACCTATGTGCGGGCGAGCGACCGCCTGACCTTCTTCGAGATCGATCCTCTGGTGGTGCGCATCGCCACCGATCCCGCCCACTTCAGCTACACCACGGCCTGCGCGAAAGGTCCGGTCGACTATGTCGTGGGCGATGCGCGGCTGACGCTGGAGACCCAGCCACGCGACATCTTCGACGTTCTGCTGATCGACGCCTTTTCGTCGGATGCGGTGCCCACGCACTTGCTGACCGTTCAGGCCGTGCGAGGCTATCTCACCCACCTGAAGCCGGACGGCGTGCTGATCCTGCACCTGTCCAACCGCAATCTTGACCTGAACGGGCCGGCGCAAGCCGTGGCCAGGGCCGCGGGCGGCGTCGCCCTGATCCAGCACTACCGCCCTACGCCCGGCGCGGACCTCGGCGGCTGGCCGGCGCCGGAGGACGCGGTGATCGTCGCGCGGTCAGCCGCCGGTCTCGCCCCGTTCACCCACGATCGCCGCTGGCAGGCCACCGACCCCGGAAAGGTGCGGCCCTGGACCGACGACTATACCAATCTGTTCGGCGCGCTCTGGCGGCGCATGAGGACCAAGATGGATCCGGCAAGCGAGGGTTAGACCGGCGTTTCAACGTTCACCACCGCCTGCGCCGCGATGCCTTCTTCGCGGCCGGTGAAGCCCATGCCCTCGGTCGTGGTGGCCTTGACGCTGACCCGGTCGATACCGACCCCCAGCAGGTCGGCGATGCGGGCGCGCAGGGCGTCCCGGTGCGGGCCGATCTTCGGCCGCTCGCAGATCAACGTCAGGTCGGCGCTGAGGATCTGTCCACCGCGGGCGGCCACCAGCGCCACGGCATGGGTCAGGAAACGGTCGGATGACGCGCCCCGCCATCTTGGGTCGGAGGGTGGGAAGTGCTGGCCGATGTCGCCCTCAGCGATAGCCCCCAACACCGCGTCGGTGAGCGCGTGCAGGCCGACATCGGCGTCGGAATGCCCGACCAGCGCCCGATCGTGCGGGATCCTCACCCCCCCCAGCCAGACCGCGTCGCCAGGGCCGAAACGATGGGCGTCGACGCCGAACCCGGTGCGGGTCAAGCGCTGCCCGCCCGCCAGCCGTTCGGCCATCGCGAAATCCTCCGGATAGGTCAGTTTCAGCAGCATCGGATCGCCCCGGACCATGGCGACCCTGCCGCCGTCACGCTCCAGGACGCCGGCATCGTCGGTGGGGTCCTCGCCGGCCGGCCAGTTGGCGAAGGCGTCCTTCAGGCGTCCCAGCCAGAACGCCTGCGGCGTCTGGGCGCGCATCAGGCCGTCGCGACTCTCGGTCGCGGTCACGACGCCATCGCCCCGCTTCAAGGTGTCCGGCACGGGCAGGGCGGGGATCGCGCCGTCGGCGGCCTGCAGCGCGGCCAGCAGCCGATCGACGTGGGCGCGGGTGACGAACGGCCGGGCGGCATCGTGCACCAGCACCGGATATTCGGGCGGGCCGGTCAGAGCGTGCAATCCGGCCTGCACGGACTGCGCGCGGCTGTTGCCGCCAGGCACGGCGCGCCATCGCCGCAGGCCAACCAGCGCCTCGCCCAGCTGGCTCAGGCGGTCGGCGGCGACAACCACGACAATCTCTTCCGCGCCGGCGTCGAGCAACCCTTCCACCGACCAGCGGACCAGCGCCCGACCGCCCAGCGCGCGCCAGGCCTTGGGCTCGCCGGGGCCCGCCCGCAGCCCCTCGCCAGCGGCTACGACAATCGCCGAAAACGTCATGAGTGCGTGTTTAGGGCCACGGTCGGTCAAGTCCAGCGTTACGGGGTCTTTACCGCAGCGCACAAATTGCCTAAAAACCCAGCTATGGACGTGTGTAAAAAATGAGCACATTGCTTAGAATTGGAAATGTCGAGGTCGGTGGCCGGGTCTGGATCGCCCCGATGACCGGCGTTTCCGACCTGCCGTTCCGCCGCGCCGCGAGCCGGCTGGGGGCCGCCTATGCGGCCACGGAGATGGTCGCCTGCGCGGAATTCGCCAAGGGCCGGCCCGACGTCGTGCGCCGCGCCGCGGTCGGCGAGGGACTGCCGTTGATGGTCGTCCAGCTGGTCGGGCGAGATCCGGGCCATGTCGCCGAGGGCGCGCGCCTGGCCGCGGCGGCGGGCGCGCAGATTATCGACCTCAACTTCGGCTGTCCGGCCCGCGAAGTCACCGGCGCCCAGTGCGGCTCGGCCCTGATGCGCGAGCCGGACCTCGCCGCGCGCCTGATCGCCTGCGCCATCGCCGCGGTCGATGTGCCGGTGACGGTCAAGATGCGGCTGGGCTGGGACGATGCGTCCCGCAACGCCCCTGAGCTCGCCGCCCGGGCTGAGGGTCTCGGGGTTGCGGCGATCACGGTTCACGGCCGCACCCGATGCCAGTTCTACAAGGGCGCGGCGGACTGGGGCGCGGTGCGCGAGGTAAAATCGGCGGTGTCGATCCCGGTCATCGTCAATGGCGATATTGTCGATGGCGCCAGCGCGCGGGCGGCTCTGGAGGCGTCGGGCGCGGACGGGGTGATGATCGGCCGCGGCGTCTATGGCAAGCCCTGGATCGCGGCCCAGGTCGAGGCGGAGCTGGCGGGTCAACGGTTCGATATCCCCGACCCGGCGGCCCGGTTGAGGATCGCACTGGCCCATTTCCGCGACAGCCTTGGCTTCTATGGCGAGCGCCTGGGTCTGAGGATATTCCGCAAACATCTGGCGGCCTATGTCGAACACGCGCCCTGGCCCGCGAACCCGGCGGTTCGACGCGAGGCGCGCGCTGCGCTCTGCCGGCTGGACCAGCCGCGCGAGATCGAGCGCGCGCTGACCTCGCTGTGGTCCGACCCCGAGCGGAGGCTGGCGGCATGACCCGGCGGACCCTTCCCCAGTCGCTGGGTGTCGACGTTTTGGCGCTGCGGGCCGCGGCCTTCGATCTCAGCCCCGACCCGGCCATGGTGGTGGATGGCTCCGGCGCCCTGATCGCCGTGAACGAGGCGGCCGAGGCCTTGTTCGGCCAGGGCCTCAGCCTTTTGGCGCGCGGGCGATTCAGCGCGGCCCTGCCGCCGGGATCGGCCCTGGTTTCCCTGCTCGACCGCGCTCTGGAAGAGGATGCCAAGGTCCGCGAGCGTGGAGTCCAGATCAGCCTGTTTGGCCTGACGCCCTTCGAAGCCGACGGCGCGGCGGCCCCGCTGGGCGACGGATCGGTGCTGCTCACCCTGACGGTCCGGTCGGGCCTTGGGGCGGAACGCGGAGGAGCGGAAGCGGCCGGCGGCCTGCGCTCCATCGTCGGGCTGGGCCGCATGCTGGCCCATGAAATCAAGAATCCCCTGGCGGGTATCCGCGGCGCGGCCCAACTGCTCAAGTCCGGCGCCAAGGCCGAGGACGCGCCCCTGGCCCAGTTGATCGTCGACGAGACCGACCGGGTGCGCCGGCTGGTCGATCGCATGGAGGCCTTCTCCGACGACGCCTTGCCGAGCCTGACCCCGCTCAACATTCACCAGGTCCTGGATCGCGTCCGCGCCCTGGCCGCCAATGGCGTCGCCGACGGACTTGTGCTGCGCGAGCACTACGATCCATCGCTGCCGCCGGTGCACGGCGACGAAGACCAGCTGATCCAGATTTTTCTCAACCTGGTGAAGAACGCCGCCGAGGCGGCGCATGCCCGCGGCGACGGGCGTGGCGAGATCGGGATCTATACCGCCTATCGACACGGCGTGCGGGTTCGCGCGTCCCGGGGCCAGAGCCTGCGCGGCGCGCCGCTGGAAATCCGCGTGATCGACAATGGTCCGGGCGTCCCGGCGCACCTGCGCGAACACCTGTTCCAGCCCTTTGTCACGTCAAAGGCCAATGGGGCGGGCCTTGGCCTGGCCCTGGTCGCGAAACTGGTCGCCGCGCACGGCGGCTTGCTCGACTTCGATTCCGAACCCGGCCGGACGGTCTTCCGGGTCCTGTTGCCCGTCGTCGCAGAAGAGGACCTCACGGCATGAACGCCGCCAGCAAGAAAATCCTCATCGCCGATGACGACGCCTCGATCCGGCTGGTGTTGTCCCAGGCCTTCACCCGGCTGGGCTATCAGGTGCGCGCCACGGGCAATGCCGCCACGCTCCTGAAGTGGGTGTCGGAAGGCGAGGGGGACCTGATCGTCACCGACGTGATGATGCCCGACGAGAACGTCTTCGACGTGCTGCCGCGGATACGCAAGCAGCGCCCCAAGCTGCCGATCATCGTGATGAGCGCGCAGAACAACCTGATCACGGCGGTCAACGCCGCGGAGATGGGCGCCTTCGACTACATCCCCAAACCCTTCGACCTGGACGACATGACCTCGGCCGCGCGGCGCGCGTTGTCGCGACCCGCCGACCCGGAGGCCGCCCGCGCCCAGGCCCGCGCGGTGCGCGACGACCGCCTGCCGCTGATCGGCCGTTCCGGGCCGATGCAGGAGGTCTATCGGACCATCGCGCGCCTCGTGGGCGCCGACCTGACG
>NZ_JANMBF010000120.1:0-39930 GCF_031360265.1 Phenylobacterium sp. | reverse complement strand
GCGCTCGCGAGCGCCGTCCACACCATCACCGTAAATCCCTGGGCAATCATTATGCGGCGCGGCGCGAAGCCTTGGCGCGCCTGGATATCTCGAAGCTGCGTCCCGAAACGGACCCCCGGAGTGGCTGAAGCGGGTGGGGTTCGGACACTACCTCCCACCGCTGTGCGGGGGAGGTAGAGCGGAACGTCAACAATCGGTCGAAGGCCGAACCCGCCGGCCTACTGCGGGGTCACCTTGGTCGTCGTCGTGACCTGATCCGTGGGCGCGGCAACCGGGCCGGTCGTCCGACGCTTCACCTTGCTGTGCACGGTGGAATGGCCGCTGGCCGGATGCTGGGTGGTGACAGTGGTCTCGACCTGCGGCCCAGCAGGTGGCGTCTGGGCGGCCAGCACAGCGGCATTGCGGGCGGCCGCCGCGTCGGCCGCGGACGCCGCCGCGGATTTCTGGGCGGTTTCGGCGCGCGCGTTGGCTTCGGCCGCCTGCTGCTGGGCGGTGGCGGCCTGGTCGTGCGCGGCGTCGAGCTGGTTGCGGGCCGTTTCAGCCGTCGCCCGCTGGGCTTCACGCGCTGAGGCGACTGCGTCGTTCTTGTGGCGCTGAGCGATGCCGATCGCGGTGTCGGCAAGCGCCGAAGCCCGGATCGCGTCACGGATCGCCGGCTCCCGATCGCCGGACTTGAAATCCTCCTTGGCGGTGGCGAGCGCCGCGCGCGCATCTGCCGTGTCGCGCGGCGCCTCGGTGGCGGCTCCCAGGGACTCGGCGGTCTGCAATTTGGCCTCGGCGGCGGCGATGGCTTCACGCGCGCGGTCCGACTTGTTGGCCGCAGACGCAGGCGCCGCGATGGCGAGCGTCATTGCGCTCGTAGCGAGGAGCGAAGCGAGCATGGTTTTACGAAACATGGTGTTCTCCTGCCTATGGCAAAGGGCGTTGCCATTGCGGCTGACTGGCCATTGGCGTTGGGCGGTAACGGCTGACGGCCGGATATGTTTCATCCCGTCAGGCGCCGGGCTCAGTCACGGCCGCCCCAAGCGCGTCGCCTCCGGCCGGACGCCGACCTCGGCTCTCGCGCCAACGGCGGACCGCCGCCCGGGCCCCTCTCACACCTCGCGCAGCTCCCGCCGGCAGCGCTTCCAGTTCTGCACATAGTGCGCGGCCCCGCCGGCCATCACGGCGGCCTGTTCGGGGCTGATCTCGCGGACCACCTTGCCGGGCGCGCCCATCACCAGGGAATTGTCGGGGATCACCTTGCCCTCGGTGATCAGGCAGTTGGCGCCGATCAGGCAGTTCTTCCCGATCACCGCCCCGTTGAGGATGATCGAGCCGATCCCCACCAGCGAATTGTCGCCGACAGTGCAGCCGTGCAGCATCACCAGGTGGCCCACCGTCACATTGGCTCCCAGCACCAGCGGCGAGCCCACATCGGTGTTGCGCCGGCAGCGGACATGACTGGTCCAGCCGAAAGCGGGCATTTGAGCTCTACACTCGGCGGCCCCTCCCGACCAAAAGTGGAGGAGAACTCCGTCGTATGAGACGGTCAGAGCGATCCAAGACGATACCGTGCTTGCAAGCACGAGGGTCCGCAGGAGATAGATTGCTCGGGGGCGCATGAGCCAGCTGCTGATCAACGAGTATCTGAACGACCTCGCCACGCTGAAGCGCGTCTCAGGCGCGCAGCGCGAGTCGGTCGTCCGTGAAGCGTTCAAGGATTTGCTGAAGAAGTGGGGGCGATCCCAGAGCCTGATCTTCATCCCTGAGCACGAGTTCATCACGACCGCCAAGGTCCGCAACTACGTCGATGGCGCGCTGATGCACGACCTGAGGGTGCCCTTCGGCTACTGGGAGGCCAAGGACGCCGACGACGACCTTGACGTGGAAATCGCCAAGAAGCTGCGACGCGGCTACCCAACCACCAACATCATCTTCGAGGACTCGGTCCACGCCGTCCTGATTCAGAACGGCGCCGAGGTCATCCGCTGCAAAACCGACGACGGCGCGGCGCTCCAGAACCTGCTGGAGCTGTTCTTCGGCTGGCAACGGCCCGAGATCGCCGAATTCAGGAAGGCCATCGTCCAGTTCAAGGCCGATCTGCCGGCCGTCCTGGTCGCCCTGCGTGAACGGATCGACGACGCGCAGCGTTCGAACCCCACCTATCAGATCGCCGCCGAGGCTTTCCTGAAACAGGCCAAGTCTTCGATCAATCCTTCGGTCACCGCCGAGGATGTGCGAGAAATGCTCATCCAGCACATCCTGACCGAGGACATCTTCGCCCGCGTCTTCGGCAACGACGATTTCCATCGCGAGAACAACGTCGCCCAGGCGTTGCACCAGTTGGACGCCACCTTCTGGCGCGGCGACGTCAAGCGCCAGACCCTGGCGGCGCTGGAGCCCTACTACGCCGCCATCCGCGCCACCGCCGCGCTGATCAGCTCGCATTCGGAAAAGCAGGGCTTCCTCAAGGCGATCTACGAGAACTTCTACAAGGTCTATAACCCCAAGGCCGCCGACAAGCTGGGCGTGGTCTACACGCCCAACGAGATCGTCCGCTTCATGATCGAGAGCGCCGACTGGCTCTGCGAGAAGCATTTCAAGAAGTCGCTGATCGACCGGGACGTCAACATTCTCGACCCGGCCACCGGCACCGGCACCTTCATTGTCGAACTGATTGAGCACTTTCGCGGGCAGCCGGAAAAGCTGGTCTACAAGTATCTCAGCGAGCTCTACGCCAACGAAGTGGCGATCCTGCCCTACTACGTCGCCAATCTGAACATCGAAGCGACCTATGCCGCCATCGTCGGCAAGTACGAGGAGTTCCCCGGGCTCTGCTTCGTGGACACGCTGGATAATGTGGCTGCGCTCGGCATCTATTCCGCCCATCAGCCTGACATGTTCGCCACCATTTCTGACGAAAACTCCGAGCGGGTGAAGCGCCAGAACAGCCGCAAGATCAGCGTGGTGATTGGCAATCCGCCCTACAATGCTTGGCAGGAAAACTACAACCAGAACAACGCCAATCGCGCCTATCAGCGTGTCGATGAAAGGATCGCCGCCACCTACATCAAGGAAGGCACAGCCCAAAATAAGAACAGCGTCTACGACATGTACACCCGCTTCGTCCGCTGGGCGTCGGACCGGGTGAAGGACGAGGGCGTCATCGCCTTCATCATTGGGCGAAAGCCCTTCGCCAAGGCGGCCTACGACGGATTCCGCAAGGTGATCGCCCGCGAGTTCGCGGAGATCTGGGTCTTCGACCTGGGCGGCGACGTGCGGGACAATCCCAAGCTTTCGGGAACCAAGCACAATGTCTTCGGCATCCAGACCGGCGTGGCCATGGTCTTCCTGGTCAAGAAGAAGGGCCACAAGGGCGGGGCTGTGATCCGCTACGCGCGTCGCCCCGAGATGGAGACAGCGGAGGAGAAGCTGTCGGCGATCTCGTCCATCGGGGGCTTGAGCAAGCTGGCTGTGGAGACGATCCAGCCGGATCGCAAGAATGACTGGCTCGATCGATCCGACAATGACTGGGACAAGTTGATCCCGCTGGTTGACCCGAGAATTTCGGCAACACGAACCACCAGTCAGCACAGAGCGCTGTTTCGGCTAATGTCCAACGGCTTGAAGACGCAGCGAGATGAGTGGGTCTACGACTCAAGTCGAGAGGCGCTGACCGCAAAGGTCCAACACCTCGTGGACATCTACGAAATGGTCCGGCGCGACCCCAAGGCGGAAGAGCGTGCAACGATCAAGTGGGACGCCGAACTTGATCGCTATCGCCAGAGAAGTGTTGCTAAAAAATTCGAGGAAACCCGCGTCCTCTCAGCGGCATATCGACCGTTTGTCCGGCGTTGGGTCTACTTCGATCAACATTTCAACGGCCGCACCTACCAACTGCCCTCGATGTTTCGCGGCGAGTCAAATCCGACGCTCGTCTTTACCGATCCATTTGCACAGAAGCCTTGGATGGCGCTGTCGGTTGATGGTGTCCCAGACTTGCATCTCGTGGGTGCAGCAGCGGCGGCGATCTGCACGTCTCGCTTTCGATACTCAAAGGAAGGTGCCCGCCTCGACAACATGACCGACTGGGCACTGAAGCAGTTCACTGATCGGTATGGGAAGGCGGCCTTGATCACCAAGGACGACATCTTCGCCTACGTCTACGCCGTGCTGCACGATCCCGTGTATCGAGAGACCTACGCCCTTAACCTGAAGCGCGAGTTCCCGCGCATACCGCTCTATCCGGACTTCAAGCGCTGGCGCGACTGGGGCCAGCGACTGCTCGATATGCACATCGGCTATGAGACGGTCGAACCCTTCGCTCTGACCCGCACCGATACGCCCGACCCGAAGCGGGCCGAGGACACGACGCCGGCGGTCAAGCTGAAGTCCGCTCCAGACGAGGGCGTGGTTGTGCTGGACGCCGATACCCAGCTGTCCGGCATCCCGACCGAGGCTTGGCGCTACCGCCTCGGCAACCGCTCGGCGATTGACTGGGTGCTGGACCAGCACAAGGAAAAGACCCCCAAGGACCCGACCATCCGCGAGAAGTTCAACACCTACCGCTTCGCCGCCTACAAGGAAAAGGTCGTGGACCTGCTGGCGCGCGTCGTCACCGTCAGCCTCAAAACCGTCGCCGTCACCGACGCCATGGCGGCGATGCCGGTCGCTTCGCGGGCAGCGCCATAACGGCGTTCTTTTCCGCGACGCAGGGCGACAACGGCCCAGCTCAAACCTCCACCAACTCCCGCCGGCACCGCTTCCAGTTCTCCACATAATGCGCCGCGCCGCCCGCCATCACGGCGGCCTGCTGCGGCGAAATCTCGCGGACCACCTTGCCCGGCGCGCCCATCACCAGGGAGTTGTCGGGGATTTCCTTGCCCTCGGTGATCAGGCAGTTGGCGCCGATCAGGCAGTTCTTCCCGATCACCGCCCCGTTGAGGATGATCGAACCGATCCCCACCAGGGAATTGTCGCCGATGGCGCAGCCGTGCAGCATCACCAGGTGGCCCACCGTCACATTGGCTCCCAGCACCAGCGGCGAGCCCACATCGGTGTGCAGCACCGATCCGTCCTGGACGTTGGAATTCTCGCCGATGATGATCGGATCGTTGTCGCCGCGCAGGGTCGCCCCCCACCAGACCGACGCGTTCTTCTTGAGAATCACTCGGCCTATCACGGATGCGGTGGGCGCAATCCAGTATTCGTCGTCGTTCGGCAATTCCGGCGCCACGTCGCCCAAGTTATAGACACTCATCCGCACACCTCGTTTCTTACGATCATCGGCCGATTTAACACTTCGGAAACCACGTTAAGGTCATACTAGCGATGCGATTCGACAGGGCGATACCCCTTCCCGAAATCCGCTGCGGGGCCGACCCTCGGCTTCGTGTCTCGCGCTGGGCGGAGTTGATGGCGCTGAGTGTGTTGTCCCCTCGGATCCTCGGATCCGGACCGGCATCCCGGGGCGATCCCCCGGGCGGGCGATCGCACTTCGCACGCCGACGGCTTCCGACCCTCGTAGCTGACCAAGGGCGCTCCATCGCGGAGACGCCCTTTTTTCTTGTCCCTCAAATTCTCGGCGTAATGGAGGCTTTTGATGACCAAGCGAGCCCTGAAGCGGCAGTTGCGTGAAGGCGCGTTCGACGGCGGCCAGTTCGAGGGGCGCCAGTTCGAGGGGGACGATAAGATCCGCAGGCTGCCGCTCGACCGCGGCTGGTCGCCGCTGACCCACCACAACTCCAACGAGGACCGCGAGCAGGGCTATCTGAAGACCATCAAGGCCAAGTCCCCCGGCCAACAGGCGCTGATCGACGCCATCGACGCCAAGAACCTGGTGATGGCGCTGGGCCCGGCCGGCACCGGCAAGACCTATCTGGCCATCGCCAAGGCGGTCGAGGCGCTGGAGTCCGGCAGCGTCGGGCGGATCGTCCTGTCGCGCCCCGCCGTCGAAGCCGGCGAGAGCATCGGCTACCTGCCCGGCGACGCCGAGGACAAGCTGGCTCCCTATCTGCGCCCGCTCTACGACGCGCTCTCGGACCGGCTGTCGATGAAGCGGGTCAGGGCGCTGATGGCCGAGGGCGCCATCGAGATCGCGCCGGTGGGCTTCATGCGCGGGCGCACGCTGAACAACGCCTTCGTGGTCATCGACGAGGCGCAGAACTGCACCTACGTGCAGCTGAAGATGCTGCTGACCCGGCTGGGCTGGCACTCCACCATGGTGGTCACCGGCGACCCGGACCAGTCGGACCTGCTGCCGGAATTCTCCGGGCTGGCCCCGGTTTCGGCCAAGCTGGAAGCCGTCGCCAACATCGCCGTCGTCCGCCTCGCCGACCGCGACATCGTGCGCCACCCCCTGGTCGCGGAGATGCTGGGGGTTCTCTGACCCTTCAAGACCGACATCGTCATCCGAAGACCGGATGGCGATGTCGAGCGGGTTGCCCTCGCCGTCCTGCGGAGATAGATAGTTAGACAATCTAACTATCTGGCGACTTCGATGTCCATCTCCACGGTCGAATCCGACACCGTCTCCGCCCTGGCCGAGGCCCTGCGCGGCCCGCTCCTTCGCGTCTCACGAAGGCTCCGCCAGGAAGCGCAGAAGGTCGGGCTCTCGGCGCAGGACGCGCTGATCCTGGGCTACCTCCGCAAACACCCCGGCGTCGGCGTCAGCGAACTGGCCGAGTTCGACCAGATCTCGCGGCCGACCATGTCCAGCCACGTCAAGCGCCTGGAGGCCGCCGGCTGGCTGCGCCGGACCAGCGACCCGCGGGACGGTCGCCGCCAGGGTCTCATCGTCACCCCCGCCGGCCTGCGCAAGCACGAGGCGATCCAGCGCCACCGCAACGACTGGCTGGCCGCGCGCCTGGTGCGTCTGTCGCCCGGCGAGCGCGAACGGCTGGCCCAAGCCGCCGGCCCGCTGCTCAAGCTCATCGGTCTCGACGCATGATCGGGGCCCAGGAGACGCCCGCGCCGGCCGACGCCAGGCTCAGAGGCTGGGTGATCCCGGCGATCATCGGCTCGGCGCTGCTGATGCAGACGCTGAACGCCACCTCGATCAACAATGCGCTGCCGGCCATGGCCCGCGCCCTGCACGTCGAGCCGCTGCGGCTCAACATCGCCATCACCATGTACCTGCTGGCCTCGGCGGTATTCCTGCCGATCTCCGGCTGGATGGCCGACCGCTTCGGCGCCAAGCGGATCCTGATGATCGCGATGGTCGCCTACGCCCTGTCCTCGGCGCTGTGCGGCTTTGCCGACAGCCTGCCTCAGCTGGTCGCCGCCCGGTTGTTCCAGGGCTGCGCCGGGGCGATGATGGGGCCGGTCGGGCGCCTGGTGCTGCTGCGCACCACGCCCAAGAGCGAACTGGTCGGGGCGATGTCGGTGGTGACCATGCCGGCGCTGCTGGGTCCGGTGATCGGCCCGGTGCTGGGCGGGGCCATCGTCACGTTCGTCTCCTGGCGCTGGATCTTCTTCCTCAACCTGCCGATCGCGGTGGCGGGCGTGTTGCTGGTCCGCGCCTTTGTCCCCAACGTGAAGGAACAGCAGGTCTCGCCGATCGACTGGCTGGGCATCTTCCTCACCGGCTTTGGCCTGGCCGGCCTGATCTTCGGCTTTGAAACCCTGGGCCGCGACGTCCTGCCGCCGGTCGCCGTGGCCGGCCTGTTCGCCGCCGGCCTCGCCGGCCTGGGCCTCTATTGGGGCCATGCGCTCAACAATCCGCACGCCATCATCGACCTGCGAATCTTCCGAATCCCCACCTTCCAGGCCTCGGTGCTGGGCGGCGCCTTTTTCCGCCTGGTGCCGGGCGCGACGCCGTTCCTGCTGGCCATGCTGCTGCAGGTCGGCTTTGGCATGAGCGCGTTTGCCGCCGGCCTGATGACCTTCATCTCCGCGGTCGGCGCCCTGGTGATGAAGACCACCGCCCCGCCGATCCTGCGCCGGTTCGGCTTTCGGCGCGTGCTGCTGGTCAACGGCGTGATCTGCGCGGCCACCTTCATGGTCTACGCGCTGTTCAGGATCGACACCCCGCACTGGCTGATCATGGTGGCGCTGGCGGTCGGCGGCTTCTTCCGATCCCTGCAGTTCACCAGCCTGAACGGCATGGCCTACGCCGACCTCGACCAGTCGCAGATGAGCCGCGGGACCACCACCGCGTCCATGGCCCAGCAGTTTGTCCAGTCGGTCAGCATCGGCCTGGCCGCCACCCTGCTGCATTTCCTGATGCGCCTGCGCGGCGAAACCCACCTGACCGGCGCCACCGTCGCGCCGGCCTTCGCCGTCATCGGCGCGGTGACGCTGATCTCGATGTTCTGGTTCGCCCGCCTGCCCGCCAACGCCGGCGACGAGATGAACGGCAGATAGAGGTCAACCCTCGACTTCGGTTCGCGGCCGGTCCGCGCCGTCGGACAGTTCCTCGTGGACCATGCCTTGGGCGTCTTCATAGACGATGCCGTGGGTGTCGCCGGAAACCCGCTGCTCGCCGGCGGCGCGGCGGGCCGCGGCCAGCGCCGCGTCGTGGCTGGGAAAGGTCTCGGACAGCGAACCGTCCACCGCATAGGCCCAGCCCCCGTCATGCTCGACGATCTTGTAGGTGACGTGGCTCATCTGAAATCTCCGCTGACGGCAGCGCCCTACATGGGCGGTCCGCCGGCGCGCGACAATCGTCGGGGGCTAGATCCTGGCCAGAGTGCTTGCTTCGGCATGCCGGCGCCGGCGCAGGCCCGCGCCCAGACCGGCGAACCCCAGCAGCATCAGCGCCCAGGCGCCCGGCTCCGGCACGCCGCCGAACGGCGGCGGCGGCAAGGGGTCGTTGCCGGCGCCGAAGGTCAGGTCGTCGAACACGAAATGACCGGGCAGGCCACTGAACACGATCGACCGGGCGCCGGTCACCGACCCCAGCCCGCCTGGCCCGAACCGGCAGAGCGGCGCGTTGTAGGCGGCACATCCCGGCGCGGTGTTGAACAGCGGCAGCGCCGCGGTCAGCGCCGTGCCCGCGCCGTTCAGGCCATCGAAGGCCTGGATGGCGGCCACCGAGCCGATCACCTGATAGCGGAAGGCGATCGCCCCGGTATAGGCCGAGGTGAAGTTCAGATAGGTCGACGTTCCGCTGTCGAGGCCAAGCGCGCCTTGGGACGAGGTGGCCGAGAGGCCGCCGGTCGAGGCATTGGAACAGGATCCGCCAAGCGCGTTCAGGCATACCGCCACGGCGTTGGCCGCGAAGCTGATCCCGAAGTTCGTCCCCGTGGTCGCCTGGCTCGACGTCCCGCCGCTATAGAAATTGAGGATCCGGGCGTAGCTGGTCGAGGGATAGGCGGCGTTCACCCGCTCGAAGCCCAGCACCATGACCGTCGCCCCGGCGGCGCAGGGTGTTAGCACCAGAGCCGCCGCAAAGCCGGCGAAAGTCAGTGTTCGGCGCATGCTCGATCCCCCCGAGCAGCCATTTCTGGGCCGATCCCGCGCGAAAGCAACGCCTCTCCCCTGACGGGCGAACGGCGTTCTAGTGTCCCGATCCCGAAGTTCGCGGGCGCTTGAGGCGGGCGCGGTCGAACTTCGGGATCGACGAGGACACTAGCAAGTGTTTGTTTTCTAGTGTGCTTCTTGGATCTGAAGTTCGCTCAGAGCCTGATCCCTCAAGAAGGCGAACTTCAGATCCAGCACACTAGGGTGCGCAGCCTACTCCGCCGCCAGCGCGACCCGCCGCTCGGTGAGTGCGATCTTCACCGCCAGCTCCGCCTTGGCCTGCTCGTACTCCGCCGAAAGCCGCGCCACCAACTCGCCGGCCGTCAGCACGTCCTTGACCGCGCCGATCCCCTGGCCGCAGCCCCAGATGTCGCGCCAGGCCTTGGCTTTGGAGTTGCCGCCGGAGCCAAAATTCATCGCCGTGGCGTCGGAGGTGGGCAGGTTCGCGGGGTCCAGCCCGGCGGCGATGATCGACGGCGTCAGGTAGTTGCCGTGCACCCCGGTGAACAGGTTGGTGTAGGTGATATCCTCACCGGTCGAGGCGACGATCATCGCCTGATAGGCCGGATCGGCGTTGGCTTCCTGGGTGGCGACGAAGGCCGAGCCCACATAGGCCAGGTCCGCGCCCATCGCCTGGGCGCCCAGCACCGCGCGGCCGTGAGCGATGGAGCCCGACAGCGCGATCGGCCCGTCGAACCATTCCCGCAGACCCTGGATCAGGGCGAACGGCGACAGGTGTCCCGCATGGCCCCCGGCGCCGGCGGCGACCGGGATCAGGCCGTCGGCGCCTTTCTCGATGGCCTTGTGAGCGAACCGGTCGTTGATCACGTCGTGCAGCACGGTGCCGCCATAGGTATGCACCGCGGCGTTGACGTCCTCGCGGGCGCCCAGCGAAGTGATGATGATCGGCGTCTTCCACCTGGTGGTCGCCTCGACGTCGTGCTCCAGGCGGTCGCTGGACTTGTGGACGATGTGGTTCACCGCATAGGGCGCCGACGGCGCCTCGGGATGGTCGCGGTCCCAGGCCGCCAGCTCCTCGGTGATCCGGTGCAGCCATTCGTCCAGCATCGAGGCCGGCCGTGCGTTCAGCGCCGGGAAGGAACCGACGATGCCGGCCTTGCACTGGGCGATGACCAGATCCGGGTTGGAGACGATGAACAGCGGCGAGCCAATCACCGGCAGACGCAGGCGGTCACGCAGAACGGGCGGCAGGGCCATCAATGGACTCCTCAGAATGAATTTCTATTTACATCGTACGCAATAAAAGACGGGTTCGGCAAGGCCGGTGCGGATCAGACCGCCAAGACCCGCTCAATCAGCCAGAACGCCGCGAAGCCGCCAATGACATAGGCCGGCGCGACGCGGGCGAAAACCGTGGAGTCGAAGCTGAGGCGGCGGCGGATGGCTCGCAGGCCGGTGATCACCGCCAGCGCCGCGCCGATAAACATCAGCTGGCCGATTTCGACCCCGACGTTGAACAGCAATAGCGCGATCCGTTCCGCACCCGCGGGCAGACCCACCTCGGCCAGCGCTCCGGCGAAGGCCAGGCCGTGCAGCAGGCCGAAGGTGAAGGCGATGAGCCACGGCTGGCGGCGGGTCAGAGTTTCCGGCCGTCCGGGCGCCCGGACCAATTCGCAGGCCACGAAAATGATGCTCAGCGCCACCAGCGCCTCGATGATCACCGAGGGAAACCGCACGAAGCCCAGCGCCGCCAGCGCCAGCGTCAGGCTGTGGGCCAGAGTGAACGCCGAGACCGCTTTCACCAGCCGCCAGCCGGGGCCGATCAGCAACAACAGCCCCAGCACGAACATCAGGTGATCGGCGCCGGTCAGGATGTGGCCTATCCCCAGCGCCAGATAGGCCGGGATCCGCACGCCCTTTGGCGCGGCCAGCGCAAGTCGGCGACTGGGATCGCCCGGACGGATCACGTCGTTGATCGTCTTGCCGTCGGCCGTGGTCACCCGCATCAGCACGTCGGTGACCGTCTGTTGCAGGCCCTCGATGCGCACAATCTGGCCGTCCAGCGGGGGACCGCCGCGCACGCGCCAGGTGCGGGTCAGGAAGCCCGGCGCGCTGGTGGTGCTCGATGCCTCCCTGTCGATGACGCCCGAGGACAGGTGCGGGACCATGTGAAGGGTCATGTCGCCGACCATCGGCTGCTTCCAGACCACGTCGTAGCGCCCAGGACCCATCTCGGTGATCTGGATCAGCGCCGGGCGAATTTCATGCCCCGACGCGCCTCCGGGCGCCGTGGCGACGAATAGCAGGACGAGCCCCGCGACCAGCCCTGCCCATGGCGATGATCTCAAAGCCGCCCCCAGCCGCTTTCACCTAAGGTCAAGTTTTGACAGCCGGGAGCGAAGAGCACAATCATCACGCAACGGAACGTCGGCCGGTTGATCGTCGGCAAGAGCGATCCGCTGGGGGAGGCAAATACGATGGATCGGCAGCGCGGGCGGAGTCCGGCCATGGCCTTGGCGGCCGTGGTCATTCTAGGTGGCCTGGGCTTCGCGGGTCAGGCGCCCGGCGAACCTCCCGCGCCCGTCGCGCCGGCGGCGCGCGCCAAGGCCGCGACGACGCCCGCCGCGCACCTGCCCGGCTACAACGCCAATCGCAACGCCTACTTCGGCGACCTGCACGTCCACACCGGGCTGTCGTTCGACGCCTATATCTTCAACGTCCGCGCCACCCCCGACGACGCCTACAGCTTCGCCAAGGGCGGCGCCATCGGACATGCCTCGGGGTTCAATATCCGCCGCGCCGGAGGCCCGCTGGACTTCACCGCGGTGACCGACCACTCCGAATACATGGGCGCCATGCGCGAGGCCAACGATCCGAAGAGCCCGCTCTCCAGGGAACCGCTCGTCCAGGGTCTGTTCAGCCCTGACCCGAAGGCCATCGGCGCGGCCTTCAACAAGATCGTCGCGCTCAGCCATGCCGGGACCATGCCCAAGGCGTTCAGCGCGCCCGACATCGCCGGCCGGGCCTGGACGGAGGTGCAGGCCGCCGCCGCTCGTCACAACGATCCAGGCCGCTTCACCACCTTGGTGGGCTACGAATACACCTCCGCGCCGGACGGCCGGAACCTGCACCGCAACGTCATCTTCCGGACCAGCAAGGTCCCGGTGCTGCCCTACACCGCGCGCGGCGCGCCGGGCGCCGACAACCCGGAGACCCTGTGGCGCACCATGGACGCCTAGCGGGCCAAGGGCATCGACGTGTTGTCGATCCCCCACAATTCCAATGGCAGCGACGGACTGATGTTCGAGCCGACCAGGCGTGACGGCTCGCCGATGGACAGGGCCTATGCCGAACTGCGCATGCGCAACGAGCCGCTGGTCGAAATCACCCAGATCAAGGGAACGTCGGAGGTCCACCCCTCGCTGTCGCCCAACGACGAGTGGGCGAATTTCGAGATCATGGAGCGCTATATCGGCGGCTCCCAATCGGTGACCAAGTTCCACGGCAGCTACGTCCGCGAGGCGCTGAAGGATGGGATCCTGATGCGTGAGAAGGTTGGCTTCAACCCCTTCAAGATGGGCTTCATCGGCTCCAGCGACACCCACAACGCAGCACCCGGTTCGGTGGAGGAACGCAACTATTTCTCCAAGGTCGGCCGCTCCGACGGCCTGCCAGAACAGCGCGGATCGACCCCGCCGAAGGGCGCCAAGACCTGGCCCGATGACACCCCGGACTCGGCTCACGCGCTCACGCCCTATCAAGCCTGGGGCGCGTCCGGTCTGGCCGGCGTCTGGGCCGAGGAAAACTCCCGCGAGGCGATCTTCGCGGCGCTGCGCCGCAAGGAGACCTTCGCCACGTCGGGTCCGCGCATCCGGGTGCGGTTCTTCGCCAGCTATGACTATCCCGACGACCTCGCCCATCGCACCGATCTGGTGCACGAAGCCTATGCCAAGGGCGTCCCCATGGGCGGCGATCTGGCGCCTTCGAAAGGCCCTTCTTCCAAGGGCAGGGCGCCGAAGTTCCTGATTTGGGGGGTGCGCGACCCGAACTCCGGCTATCTGCAGCGCGCCCAGGTGGTGAAGGGCTGGGTCGAGAACGGCGCGGCCAGGGAACAGGTGTTCGACGTCGCCTGTTCCGACAAGCTGGCGCTCAACAGGACCACCTGGCGCTGCCCGGACAATGGGGCCGGGGTCAACATGGCCACGTGCGAGCCGGACCGCTTCAAGGGCGACGTGGAACTACGCACCCTGTGGACGGACCCGACCTTCAAGCCGGGCCAGCGGGCGTTCTATTACCTGCGCGTCCTGGAAAATCCGTCCTGCCGCTGGTCGACCTGGGATGCCTTGCGCAACGGCACGCCGCCCAACCCGACGCTCGCCAAGACCATCGTGGAGCGGGCCTGGTCCTCGCCGATCTGGTATGAGCCCAGGGCCTGAGACGCCGCCCGCAGGTGGGGGGTCAGGCGGCGCGATGAGCGTCCTGCGCCGGATCGCGCGCGAGCCTCTGGTCCACTTCCTGCTGATCGGCGCCCTGCTGTTTGGCGGTCTGACGGCGGTCAAGTCCCTGCGCCGGCCCGTGGTGCGCCTCGACGCCCAGGACCTCAATCAGCTCGGCGCCTACTGGGAGGCGCAGATGCAGCGGCCGCCCAGCAAGGCCGAACTCGCGGGAATCATAGGCGAGCGCATCGACGAGGAACTGCTGGCCCGCGAGGCGCTGAGGCTGGGCCTCGACAAGGGCGACATGATCGTCCGCCGGCGGCTGGCGCAGAAGATGGCCTTCGCCACCGACGACGTGGCCCAGAGCGCTGAGCCAAGCGAGGCGACCCTGCGCGCCGACTTCGCCCGGACCGCGGACCGCTACGCCGCCGCCGGCCGGGTCAGTTTCCAGCAGGTGTTCTTCTCCGGCGATCGGCCGCACGGCGGCGCGGCTAAGGCTGCCGGCCAGGCGCTGGAACGCGCCGAGGAAGGCGGTCGAGCCGACCCCACCGGCGACCCGTTCCTGTTCCCCCTGGCCTACGACGACGCCAGCCTGCAGGATCTGCTGCGCGACTACGGCGCGGCCTTCGTCAAGACGCTGGAGACCGCGCCGGTCGGAACCTGGCAGGGGCCGGTGCTGTCGCCCTACGGCTGGCACATCGTCAAGGTCACCGCCCGTCGCAAGGCTGCCGCCACGGCCTTCGAGGCCGTCCGCGACCAGGTGCGCGACGCCTGGCTCGCCGAGCGCCGCGGCGCGGCCAACGCCGCCTTCCTCCACAGCCTGCGAAAACGCTACCGCGTGGTGGTGGCCGGCGTGCCCGAGGATTGAGACGGCTGCAAGGTCACCTAGCGTGATCTTGACGCCAGCCATGATGCGGGACCATTTCCCGCCATGGCCGACGCCCCTGCCCCCGCCCCTGCTCTCGCTGGCGACTTCGCGCCCGCCACCACGGCCGACTGGCGCGCCCTGGTCGACAAAACGCTCGGCGAGTCACCCTACGCGACGATCGAGACGGCCACGGTCGAGGGCCTGCGCATCGCGCCCCTCTACGCCCCGGCGGACCAGTCCAGCGCTCCGGCCCGCGCGGTCCCCGGCGACCGCGCCGGGGAGGTCGCCACGCTCACCGCCCATCCCGACCCGGACCGGGCCAACGCCGAGATCCTGACCGACCTGCGGGGCGGGGCGGCGTCAACGATCCTGCGCATCGATCCGACCGGCCAGGCCGGGGTCGCCATCGGATCGGCCGCCGACCTTGCCCGGGCGCTGGACGGCGTGATCCTGGAGTTCGCCCCGGTGGCCCTCGACGCCGGGTTCCTGGGTCCACAGGCCGCCGACTGGCTGGCCGCCACGGCCAAGGCGTCCCCTGGAGCCCTGCTTCGCTTCCATCTTGACCCGTTCGGCGCCTGGGCCACCCGCGGCGCCAGCCCCGGCCCGATCGAGGCGCATCTGGTGGCCTGCGCCGGCGCTGCCGCGCGGCTGGCCGACACCTACCCTCGCGCCCAGCTGTTCCTCGCCTCCGGCCGAGTGGCGCACGAAGCCGGGGGCGGCGAGGCGCTTGAGATCGCCTTCGCGACAGCGGCCGCCATCGCCTACGCCAAGGCGTTGGTGAGCGCCGGCCTGCCGATGAAAAAAGCCTTTGCCAGCGTCACCCTGGGGCTCAGCGCCGACGCCGACTATTTCCTGACCATCGCCAAGCTGCGGGCCGCCCGCGCCGTCTGGGCTCGCGTCGCCACCGCCTGTGGCGCCGATCCCGTCGCCCGCATCGAGGCCCGCTCGTCGCGGCGCATGCTGACCGCCAGGGACGCCTGGACCAACATGATCCGGCTCACCGCCGCCGCCTTCGGCGCGGCTGTCGGAGGCGCCGACACTCTGGTCCTTGGCAATTTCACCGATGCGCTGGGCCTGCCGACCGAGTTCGCGCGGCGGCAGAGCCGCAACGCCCAGCTGGTGCTGATGGAGGAAGCCCACATCGGCCGCGTCGCCGACCCCGCGGCCGGCTCGGGCTATGTCGAGGCGATGACCGACCAGATCGCGCGCGCCGCCTGGGCGCAGTTCCAGACTATCGAGGCCGCCGGCGGCATCATCGCCGCCCTGACATCTGGCCACGTCGCCCGCGCGGTCGCGACCGCCAACGCCGCCCGCCCGGAACCGCGGATCATCGGCGTCACCGCCTTCCCGCCCGACAAGACGCAGCCGGTCGAGGTGGAGATCGGCGCCGCCAAAGCCGTTGCGGCCCCCTCGCCTCGCCTGCCCGGCCCGGACAGCTCTTGCCCACCGCTGGCACCTATGCGGATCGCAGAGCCCTTCGAGGTGGCGGCGTGAGCGTTGCCCTGGCAAACGGGTCTTCGCCCGATACGGGGCAAGTGGCCCAAGACGCTCTTGCGTCGCGGGTCAATGGGGGAGGTCGCGCGGCCGAAAGCACTCCCCCCTTTGTCGGCCGGCTTCGCCATCGCCGACATTTCCCCCGTACCGGGGGAAGACAGGTCGGCGCATGAGCAAATTCCCGGACTTCGCGTCACTGCCCTACGCCGATCTGCCCGATCAGGCCCGCCCCACCGGCGAGCCATGGAACACGCCTGAAGGCATCGCGGTCCGACACGCCTATGGGCCTGCCGACACGGCCAGCCTCGACACGCTCGCAGGCTACCCGGGCCTGGCGCCGTTCCTGCGCGGCCCCTATCCGACCATGTACCTGACCAACCCGTGGACCATCCGCCAGTACGCGGGGTTTTCCACGGCCGAGGATTCCAACGCCTTCTATCGCCGTAACCTGGCGGCCGGTCAGATGGGCCTCTCCATCGCCTTCGACCTGGCCACCCACCGTGGCTATGACTCAGACCATCCCCGGGTAAAGGGCGACGTCGGCATGGCGGGCGTGGCCATTGATTCCATCCTCGACATGCGCACGCTGTTCGACGGCATCCCGCTCGACAGGATGAGCGTCTCGATGACCATGAACGGGGCGGTGCTGCCGATCCTCGCGCTCTACATCGTCGCCGGCGAAGAACAGGGCGTGCCGCACGCCAAGCTGGCAGGCACCATCCAGAACGACATCCTGAAGGAGTTCCTGACGCGGAACACCTACATCTATCCGCCCGGCCCCTCGATGCGGATCGTCTCGGACATCTTCGCCTATACGAGCCGGGAGATGCCGCGCTTCAACTCGATCTCGATCAGCGGCTATCACATGCAGGAGGCCGGGGCGACGCTCGACCTGGAGCTCGCCTACACCCTGGCCGACGGCGTCGAATACGTCCGGGCGGGCGTCGCGGCCGGGTTGCCGGTCGACAGCTTCGCGCCGCGCCTGTCGTTCTTCTGGAACGCCGGCATGAACGCCTTCATGGAGATCGCCAAGCAGCGGGCCGCGCGCCTGCTCTGGGCGCGGCTGATCAAGGCCGAGTTCGCTCCGAAAGACGCCCGCAGCCTGAACCTGCGCGCCCATACCCAGACCTCAGGCTGGAGCCTCGCGGCCCACGACGTGTTCAACAATGTCGCCCGCACCACCGTCGAGGCGATGGCGGCGGTCGGCGGTCAGACCCAGAGCCTGCACACCAACTCGCTGGACGAAGCCCTTGCTTTGCCGACGGACTTCTCCGCCCGCATCAGCCGCAACACCCAGCTGTTCCTGCAGGCCGAGAGCGGCCAGTGCCGGGTCATCGACCCCTGGGGCGGCAGCTATTACATCGAGCGCCTGACCGCCGACCTCGCCGCGCGCGCCCTGACCCACATCGCCGAGGTCGACGCGCTGGGCGGCATGGCCAAGGCCATCGAGGAGGGCCTGCCCAAGCGCCGCATCGAGGAGGCTTCCGCCCGCACTCAGGCGCGCATCGACGCGGGCCTGCAGACGGTGGTCGGGGTCAACCGCTACCGCCCCGAGCGCGCCGCCGAGATCCCGATGCTGAAGGTCGACAACACCGCGGTGCGCGAGCAACAGCTGGCCAAGCTCGCCCGCCTGAAGGCCGAACGCGACCCGGCCGCCGCCGGTGCGGCGCTCGAGGCCCTGACCGCCGGCGCGGCGGGGCATGGCAACCTCTTGGAACTGTCGGTCAGCGCCGCGCGCGCCAAGGCCACGGTCGGCGAGATCTCCGACGCGCTGGAGCGGGTGTTCGGGCGGCACCAAGCCCACGCCAACGCGGTCTCCGGCATCTATCTGCGCGAAAGCGGCGTCACAGACCAGGCGCGCCGGGCGCAGGACATGGCGGCGGCGTTCGCCCATGCCGATGGCCGAAAACCGCGCATCCTGGTCGCCAAGATGGGTCAGGATGGCCACGATCGGGGCCAGAAGGTGATCGCCTCCGGGTTCGCCGACCTGGGCTTCGACGTTCAAATTGGCGATCTGTTCCAGACCCCGGCCGAAACCGCCGCCCAGGCCGTCGCCGACGGCGTCCATGTGGTCGGCGCAAGCTCGCTGGCCGCCGGGCACATGACGCTCGTGCCCGACCTCAAGGCGGAACTGAAGAACCTGGGACGCGCCGACATCATGGTGGTGGTGGGCGGGGTCATCCCGCCCGAGGACTTCGCCGCTCTCCGAGACATGGGCGTCGCGGCCATCTTCACGCCCGGAACCACCGTCCCCGACGCGGCGATCTCGGTGATCGAACGGCTCAACGCACTGCTCGGCTACGCCCAGGATCAGGCGCCGGAATAGGCGCGGCCACCTTTGCTCGCCTGACCCGGATCGACACCGGCTTTCCGCCATGCCTAGCTGGGCCCGAACTTTCGGGGGCCGCACTTGACCACATCCGACGCCGCGCTGGAGCGCGCCACGCTTCGTGCGATCTCCTGGCGGCTGCTGCCGCTGATCGGCCTGGGCTACCTGGTCTCGTTCATGGATCGGGTGAACATCAGCTTCGCCGCGCCGCAGATGAACGCCGAGCTGGGCTTCACCGCCTCGGTCTACGGCTTTGGCGGGGGCCTGTTCTTCATCAGCTACGCGCTGCTGGAGGTGCCCTCGAACCTGGCGCTGATGCGCGTGGGCGCGCCCCGGTGGCTGGCGCGGATCATGATCACCTGGGGCGTCATCGCCATGGCTACGGTGCTGATCCGCACGCCCTGGCAGTTCTATGCGATGCGTTTCGCCCTCGGCGCGGCGGAGGCGGGGTTCTTTCCGGGGGTCATCTACTATCTTGGCCAGTGGTTCCCTCAGGCCTATCGGGGGCGCGCGATCTCACGCTTCTACGTCGCCGGCCCCCTGGCCTCCCTGGTCATGGGGTCAATAGCCGGCGCGCTGCTAAGCCTGGATGGCCGGCTGGGGCTCCTGGGCTGGCAATGGCTGTTGCTGATCGAAGGCGCGCCGGCATTGCTGCTCAGCCTCTTCTTCCTGCGCCTGCCACGGCGCCCGGCCGAGGCGACCTGGCTTTCGCCGGACCAGCGTAACTGGCTTGAGGCCCGTCTCGCGGCCGATGCGCTGGCCACCGGCGCGCCCGACCACGGCCTGCTGCGCGCGGTCCTGCGTCCGCAGGTCCTGGCGATCACCGCCGCCAATTTCCTGTTGCTGGGCTCGTTCTACGCCTTCACCCTGTCGGCTCCCACGATCCTGCGAGCGGCCACGGGGCTCAGCCCGGCCCAGGTCGGCTATGTCGTCGCCTTCGCCGGGCTGATCGGGGCCGTCGGGATGATCTTCAGCGGGTGGAACTCCGACCGCACGCGCGAGCGCTACCTGCACACCGTCGTCACGCTGACGATCACCGCGGCGGCCTTCGCGGTGATGGCGGCCGTCCAGGCGCCCGGCATCATCATCGCCGCCTATCTGGTGGCGCTCAGCGCCTACTATACGGTCGGCGCGACCAACTGGCTGATCCCGGGCGAGATCGTCCACCCCCGCGCGCTGGGCGTCACCGTCGCCGCCATCAACGGCGTGTCCCAACTGGGCTCGTTTCTGTTCCCCTGGCTCTGGGGTCTGGCGAAAGACGCGACCGGCGGTTTTCGCCTGGGCCAGTCGCTGCTGCCCTTCAGCTTCCTGGGCGCCGCGGCGATCTATCTGGCCCTGCGCCAGGTCCGGCGCGGGAAGATCGTCTGACCCCACGCCGCGCGGCCGAGCCGGAGCGCGATGGCTCGAGCTCCGGCGTGTCTATCGCGTGCTGACTACCGACCGCCGGCGGGCGGCGTCGGCGCGGTCGCGGCGCCATCCAGCGAGGCCCGGCGCGGTCCGCCCAGCATGGCCTGCGCCGCCGCCAGTTCGTCGGCGTCGATGACGCCGTCGTGGTTCTTGTCGATCACATCGAAGTATTTGGCGATCATCGCCCCCGGCCGGCCCTTCAGCTCAGACTTCTCGATCTTGCCGTCGAGGTTGTCATCGAGCATGCCCATCAGACGACCCTTGTTCATCTCTGGGTCCCGGTTCACCCGGTGCGCCGCCGTCTCATCGGTCCAGCGGAAGCTGAGCGAGGTGAACAGAATTTCCTCCCAGGACTGTTCGCCCCAGGTGATCTGCCGGTTGGGTTCGGGGTTCGACGGGTTGCGCTTGGAATTGTCATAGACGTAGTGGGCGATCAGCTTCGAGCCCGCCGGCACCTTGATCGGCTCGGCGAAGGTATAGGAACGCTGCCAGTTGAAATCGTAGCGCGGCAGGGTCAGCAGCAGCTTCTCCCTGCCATCGGGATACTGGATCCACAGGTCCGACGAATAGGCGCGGTAGTGGGCGTGCGGGAAGGCCGAATAGAGCAGCGCATCGTGCGGGAACGCCACATAGGCCACTTCCTTGTGGCGGCCTTCATTGGCCGGAATGGTGATGCTGGTGTCGATCACCACCACGTTGTGCATGACCAGTTCCGGCGGCTTGTCGTAGAAATAGAGCGCGATCTGCGACCTATCGACGGCCTCCTTGCCGAACGGCGTGTAGTGCGCCTGGAAGCCGATCGCCCCGCCCGCGGGCAGATATACGCCGGCGTTGGTCGGCTCGATGCTGGACTCCGCGCCCACCGCATAGCCGGCGCCGAGCGAGGCCGCCCACCTGGTCTCCGAGGATTTGCCGTTGGCCGGCATCTCAGCCATCCAGCCGGTCAGCAGATGGTGCACGCCCTGCCGTGAGCCCGGCTTGACGGTGGAGGCGCGGACCCATTTGCCCTCGGTCAACGGGTTCATCATCGCCGGGCGCTGGTAGTCGACCACCCCCGACGCCGGGATGGTGTAGGCCGGCACGTTGATCAGCAGGTCCGGCTTGCCCAACGGCCATTCCTGGGCGACGCGATGCACGGCCGCCAGCGGATCGGCGCCATCGCCGCGCTGCGCCCCGTCCTCGATCCAATGCACCAAGGTCTTGGTCTGGGCCGGGGTCAGCCGCTTGTCGTCAGAGAATTTTCCGACGTGCGGATCGGCGTGATAGGGCGGCATCCGGTCGGTGCGGATCACTTCGCGGATCATCGGGGCGAACCCTTTGACCATGGCGTAGTTGGTCATGGCGAACGGACCGATGCCGCCGTCCTCGTGGCAGGCCACGCACTTGGCCTCCAGGATCGGGGCGACATCCCTGGCGTAGGAGATATTGCTTGGCCCACGCTCGGGAAACGCGATCATCGCGCCCTTGCTCGGCGCCGCGCCGGCGACCTGCACGGCGCGCCCGGCGGTGAGCGCGTCCAGCGCCTTGCCGACGGCCGCGCCGGCCAGCGCGCCATGGTAGGCCACCGCCCAGGTCTTGGGATTGACCACGAACACCTCCGCCGAGCGGGTGACGCCCAGCGCGCCGCCCACCAGCTGGTAGCTGTCCAGCAGGATCGCGGTGTCGTAGCCGGCTTTCCGCGCCTCGGCCTGGATCGCCTCGCGCGTGTCCGTCAGGCTGGAGTTGAGCATCAGGAACTCCACGCCCTTGTCGGCATAGGCGGCCTTGAGCGCCTTGAGGTCGGGAGCCAGGCCGCGCATCACCGCATCACCATTGGCCTGGGTGACGATCACCACCGCCTTGGCGTCAGCCAGGCGATAGAGCTCGTGGGCCTCCAGCGCCTGGTCGACCAGCATGAAATTGTCGACGGTCATCGGCGCCGTCGCCGCCGCGACCGAGTTGCTGACCACCGCGCTGCGCGCCGTCGTGTCGCTGGTGCAGCCGTAAAGCGCCGCGGCCCCCGCGAGCAGCGCCAGGACTGCCGATGTCGCACGGTTCATAGGATTTGCCCCCGAATTCGCCCAAGCGGCGCGGTCTTGCGCCCTATGTCCGACGACAAGGTTACACCAATATTGCTATCGCCCCATGCCGTTGCGCCTGGGGGCGCCGTGGCCTCAGCCTTCGGGCAATTCCTCGGTGATGACCGTAAATCCCGCCAGAAAGTTCGGGCCGAAGCTGGTGGTGATGGCGGTGTCGGTGGCGTCGCGGCCGCGCGCCATCAGGATGCGGCCGATCCGGGGCCGGTTGTGCCGCGCGTCGAGGGTGTGCCAGGCGCCGCCCAGATAGGCCTCGAACCAGCCGCTGAAATCCATCACGCCTTCGACCGGAATGCCGATGTCGCCCATGTAGCCCGTGCAGTAGCGCGCCGGGATATTCATGCAGCGGCAGAGCGTGATCGCCAAGTGCGCATAGTCGCGGCAGACCCCGGTTCCTTCCTCGTGCGCCTCGAACGCCGTCTTGGTCGGGCGCGCGTGCTGATAGCCGAAGGAGATGCGCTGATTGGCATAGGCGACGATGGCCTGGGCGCGGGCCCAGCCCGGCGGAATGTCGCCGAACAGCGACCAAGCCAGATCGACCATCCGTTCGGTCTCGCAATAGCGGCTGCCGAGCAGATAGAGGATCACGTCGTCGGGCAGGTCATCGACAGGGTGCTGGATGGCGTCCGGGGCGACCGGATCGGGCCGCCCTGAATCGCGCACCACGAAGTCGGCGCTCATGGTGAACCGGCCGGCGGGCGCCACCAGCCGGGTGCAGAGGTTGCCGAACAGGTCGCGGTACTGCCGAAACGGAACCGGCGGGTCGGTCTTCAGGATGTCTGGTGTTTCCATGTCGGCGATCCGCTCATGCCGCACATTGAGCATCAGCATCATGGGCACGGGCGCCGGACAGTCGTAGACGATCTCGTACCCGGCTCTGATGCGCATGGCAGTCCTCTGGAGGGTTTGGCGTCTCTGCGCAACACGCCTGGACGGCGCGGGTTGCATGGGGCGCGCGGCAAGGGGTCGCCGAGGGAGACGACGGACATTGACGGAACGTGCGGACAATTCCGCGGCCGGGTCCACGCGGCTGCTGGACGCCGACGAAGCGCCGCCGTGGATTGCCCGCAATCCGGGCGCCGCCTCGCCGTTCGTGCTGCTGGGCGACCACGCCGGGCGGCTTATCCCGAGCAGGCTCGGCACGCTCGGCCTGCCCGCCGCCGAGCGCCGCCGCCACATCGCCTGGGACATCGGTGTCGCCGGGGTCGGCGAGACCCTGTCCGACCTGCTGGGCGCGACTTTCATCCGCCAGCGGTTCTCGCGACTGGTCATCGACTGCAACCGCGACCCGGCCCGGCCCGACGCCATCCCGACCGTGAGCGACGGCCTCGAAGTCCCCGGCAACCTGGCGCTCGGCGCCGCCGATCGCGCGGCGCGCATCGCCCAGATCGCCCGGCCCTATCATGGCGCCATCGCAGCAGAGCTGGACGCCCGCACGGCGCGCGGACTTCCGACTACTTTGATTTCCCTACATTCTTTCACGCCGCGCATGGCCGGATTCGACCGGCCCTGGGCATTCGGCGTGCTGCACGCGGGGGACTCGGCCTTCTCCGTCGCAATGCTGGGACGCCTGCGCGCAGAGGTCGGCGAGGCGCTGGTCGGCGACAATCAGCCCTACCGCATGGACGAGGTCGACTTCACCGTGCCGACCCACGCCGGCCCGCGCGGCCTGGACTATCTGGAGCTGGAGACCCGCCAGGACCTGATCGCCACCGCCGCCGGTCAGCGTCAGGTCGCGCTTCGCCTCGCCCGCCTGCTGCCGCAGGTGCTCGCCGACTTGCCGCGAGGCTGACCGCACGGTTGCATCGTGCGCCGGATAGCCTAGGCATCTGGTCCCTGCCCCGGCGTTCCGAAGGAAGACCCCATGAGCGATACCGCCACCGCGCCCGCCAAGGCGACGGCCCTTTCGGCCCGCTTCGGATTCATCAAGTTCGTAGTTCGCGATCTCGACGCCATGCGCGGATTCTATGAGCGGACGCTGGGTCTGGTGGTCGCCCAGACCATCGATCTGCCCGACATCCGGGAACTGATCATGCGCCGTCCGGGCGAGGACAGCGGCTTCAGCCTGATCCTCTACTGGAACAAGGACGGTCGCGACGTCGCGGTCGGCACGGGGCACGGCCCGCTGGGGCTGTTCGTGCGCGACGTGGACGCCGCCTACGCCATGCGCTGGCGGCCGGCGCCTCCGACCATCGCGCGCCGTTCGACACCGGCGACATGCGCGCGGCCCTGGTCGTCGACCCGGAAGGCCGCGAACTCGAGTTCATCTCCATGCTGCGGCGGTAAATCAGCCCGCCCACGCGGAACGGGCCGCCGGCCCGCGGGTTTCCTCACGAACCTTGAGGAGCTCCTGATGTTCACCCTGCCCAAGCTGCCCTACGCCGACGACGCCCTTGAGCCGACGCTGTCGCAGGAAACCCTGCACACCCACCACGACAAACACCACCGGACCTACGTCGAGAAAACCAACAGCCTGGCGAAGGCCGCTGGGCTGGACGGGCGCTCGTTGGAGGAGGTGGTTCGCGAGGCTCAGCGACGCGGCGACACAAAGCTCTTCCACAATGCCGCCCAGGCCTGGAACCACGCCTTCTTCTGGCGCTGCATGACACCGAACGGCGGCGCGCCCGGGGGCGGTCTCAAGCCGGCCATCGACAAGGCGTTCGGCAGCGTCGGGGCCCTTGAGGACGCCTTCATCACCGAGGGAACGGAGCACTTCGGCTCCGGCTGGGTCTGGCTGGCCGTGGGGCCCGACGGGCTGAAGGTGCTCTCGACACACGACGCCGACGACACCCTGATCAAGGACGGCCTGTTCCCGCTGCTGGTCTGCGACCTGTGGGAACACGCCTACTACCTGGATTACAAGAACGACCGGCAAGGCTTCCTGCGACGCTGGATCGGCGAACTTGCCGACTGGAGCTTCGCGGCGCACCAGTTCGCGGCAAGTCAAGGCGCGGGCGCGGGTTTCGCCTATCCCGCCCCGGGCCCAGACCAAAGCGCGGACGACCGCCCCCCCGCGCCCGGCCGCACAGCCTCCACGCCAGCCTAAGCTTCCAGCGACCCCGCCAAGCCCCTCAGCAAGGCATTGCGTTCCTCCAGCGTATTGGCCCCGCGCAACCGGGCCCGCGCCTCGGCGGGGCAACGGAGCCGTTGCAGGCCGGCGCGCTCAGCGAGTCGCGCCAGCGGCCATCCTGCCTGGGCTTCGGTCGGCAGGCCGGCGATGTCGAACACCATCGGCAGGGGCAGGGTCTCGAACGCGGCCCCGACGCCACCTGCCGCGAGCAACGGCGCGATGTCCGCAATCCGGGCCGTCGGCGCATCGACCGCCAGGACCAGGGCGCGATCGCAACCCGCGCGGCGCAGCGCCTCGGCCCCGGCCAGCACCCCCCCCACCGGCCCGCCACCCGGCGCGGCGTCCAGGGCCAGCATGAGGCCATAGTCGTTGGAGCCGGCGGTCAGGATCACGCCACAGCCGGCCGCCTGCGCCAGCCCCACGACGCGGTCGACCGCGCGTCGCCCCGCCCAGAGCAAGGTCGCCTTGTCCGCGCCCATCCGCGATCCGGCCCCGCCGGTCAGTATGATCGCGCCAAGCAGCATGGAGGCATCTGCATCCAGCACGGGCCATGTGGCAACCGCCGCGCAGGCATCGCGCCGGGGGAACAAGCCTTGGGTGTATTGCAATATACGCTACGATATGTCAGGAAGGGGCGCCTCTTCGGAGCTTCCGCATGCCATCACCTCTGTCGATGCGACTTCCCGACAGCGACATCGCCATCATCGACCGCGCCGCAGCTTTGCGCGGGCGCTCCAGGACGGACTTCGTCAGGGACGCGGCCGTTCGCGCGGCTGAGGACGTATTGCTTGAGCGATCCGTCATCAGGTTGGACTCAGACGCCTTCGAGGCCTTCAAGGCCGCCATTGCGGCTCCGCCGCAGGCCGTGCCGGAGATGATCGAGCGCCTGCGCCGCATCGCGCCTTGGGATCGACCGTGAGGGCCCCACACTGCCGCTCTCCGTCCCCGAGCTCCTGAGATCAAGCCACGATCTCGCCGCCTTCGACTGCGGCAAACCGAGCCTGGACGCTTGGCTAAGGCAGCGCGCCCTCGCCAACCAGGAGAGGGGTTTCACGGTGGTCATCGTGGTCCATGAGGAAGGTCGCGTTGTCGGCTACTATGGTCTTGCACCGACCGGAGTCGAACCCCGCGCGCTCCCGCGCAAGATCCGCACGGGACAGCCGCCCGACCCCCTGCCTTGCCTGTTGCTCGGCCAACTTGCCGTCGATCAGGCCCACCAGGGCCGCGGAATCGGCAACGCCCTGGTCGGCCATGCCCTTGAGCGCAGCATCCTTGGCGCGGAATTGACCGGCGGTCGCGCCCTTCTCGTCAACGCCATCGATGCGGATGCCGTAAGGTCCTGGCGGTCGTGGGGCTTCGTCCCCTCGCCTTCAGATCCCTTTCAACTGTCCCGCTCTCTGCCGGATATCCGAGCGTCGCTGCAGGCCGCAGGCTGATTGGGTCGCAGCCCAGGCTGACCCGACAATGAGCCGCCGCCGCAATCGCCTCTAAAGGCAAAGACAGGCGTGGTGCGGGCGGTCGGATTCGAACCGACACTCCATCAGGAAGCGGATTTTAAGTCCGCTGCGTCTACCAGTTTCGCCACGCCCGCAGGGGCGAAGGTCTATCCGACAGGGCTTTTTCCGTCGATAGGCTGACGCCGGCGGGGCGCCTGCCTCAAGCTGCCGCCGACAGGGCCAGGGGCGCGGCGCCGAGGCCGGCCTCGAAATCCTGCAGGATGTCCAGCAGCTCGCCGACGCCGGCCTGCAACGGCTTGTGCTTGGGGAAGCGGAACCGCCAGAACGAGGTGATGTGCGAAATCGCGCCGGCGCCCTCGCCCAGCCGCACCAGCATTTCCGGCGACTTCAGCAGAAAATCACGGAACGCCGTGGCGTTGCCATCGCGGGTCAGTTCCTCGAACACCGCGTCATAGATCCGCAGATAGTCGGCGACCGCCTTGGCCTGCCGCTCGATGGTTTCATGCAGCCGCACCTTGATCGCCTTGATCAGGGACTCGTTTTCGAAATCACGGGGTCCGACCACCTTGACCTTCATCAGCTCGACCAGAACCTCGCGCATCCGCGGCCAAAGCGTGTTCAGCACCCACTTGTAGTAGAGAAAGCCCTTCCAGCTGAAGACGCCCTCGCGGTAACTCTCGCCCTCCAGCCGCAACGTCAGGCGCAGCGGCTCCAGCCGTTCATCGGGCCGGTCCGACAACAGCGCCTCGACCAAGCGCGAGGTATTGGCCACGTTTCCCGCCTTGCCGGTGTAGGCCAGGTCGATGAGCTTGGCGATTTCGGAGCCGACGAACTGCTGCATCATCGCCAGATCGCCGCTGGAGATCTCGAAATGGGTCGAGCTGACCTCGTACCCGCGTCGCCTCAGGTGTTCGCGGACCAGGAACGGATCGAGGGACGGAAGTTCGTCCAGCGCCTCCAGCACCCCGGCGTCGCGCTCCAGGTCCTGGGGTCCGCCCGCCAGCTCCTGCAGGCCTTCCCGCCAGCCACGCTCACCGACGAAGATCGACCGGCCGCCCAACCCCAGGTCCGACCGCTCGAACGGTACGATCAGCTTGGTGACGGTGCGCGCGCCGCCGGGCACGACCTCGGCCTCATTCGGCCGCAGCCGGTGTTTCAGGATCACAGCGGCGTTCAGGGCCGGCGAATGGAACAGCGGCTGGGCCAGGTGTTCGGGGTTGTCGGCATGCTTCACCGCCAGCGCGGCCAGGTTCAGCACGCGGCTGGTGGAGGCCGTCTTCTCAAGTGCGCGAAGGCTGCGGAAAGTGTCGGCCAATTGTGGTTCGCTCCCCGAACCCACGCATGGTGACGCTTAAAGGCAAAAAGTCGATTAATCGGATCGCGTGTTATCTTGCACAGTCACGCGGCCCGGAGCTCAGCGGACGGCGTCCTGCCGCACCTGCACGCGCTCGAGCGCCGCCCGGTCGTCCAGCTTCCGCTGGGCGATATCGGCCACGGTGCGGCAGCGCTTGGTCGCCAGGCGCGAGCCCAGCACCGGCTCGCTCTTGCACACCAGGGCGTTGGGATCGTCGGCCGCCTTGGCCTTTGTCGGCGCGGTCAGCGCCGGCGCGGGGGCCGGCGGTGCGGCGGGTGTCGAGCCGGCCAGCAGCACGAAGGCTGCGAGAATTGCACTGATCATCGTCCTTCAACGCTCCGAAAACCCTGTCGGCGGACTGAATAGCCGAAGACCGCCGCCAAGCCAATCCGGACGCCTCAATCCGTCACGGCGCGTCAATTTCGCGCACAGTCTCGATGCCGGCCGACTTCAAGGCGTAAACCAGCTCGATGATCGTCGCCGAGAGCTCGTCCGGATCGCGCCCGCGCAACACCAGGTTCGACCCGTAGAGGCTGCCGTCAAAGAACGGATAGCTGCCCAGAGACATCGCCGGATGCGCCTTGGCCACCGCCTCCAGAGGGGCTGCGATCACACTCTCGCCCGACCCCTCCACGCGCACCGTGCGCGACACGGTCACCGCGCCGCCGCGCAGCCTGTGACCGACATCCTCCAGCATGCCGCGCATGATCGAGGGCACGCCGGCCAGGGTGAAGACATTGCCGATGGTGAAGCCGGGCGGCCCGGAGACCGGGTTGCGCACCAGGTCGCCGCCCACCGGCACGCGGGCCATCCGCCGCATCGCCGCGTTCATCTCAAGGCCCGGCCGCGAGCGGACCCGGGCCTCGATCAGGTCGATGATGTCGGGATGCTCATAGAGCTCGACGCCAAAGGCGGCCGCCACCGCGTCGGCGGTGATGTCGTCATGGGTCGGCCCGATCCCGCCCGTGGTGATCACATAGTCGTAGCGCGTGCGCAGGGCGTCCAGCGCGGCGATGATCTCCTCGTGCACGTCGGGCACCGTCCGCGCCTCGGCCAGGTCGACGCCGTGCACAGCCAGGTACTTGGCGATGTCGCGCAGATTGGTGTCCTGCGTCCGCCCCGACAGGATCTCATCGCCGATGATCAGGACAGCGGCGGTGACGCGGCCTTTTCCAACTTCACTCGCCATCGATCGCACCCTCGCCTAAATCCAACGCTTGCCGCTGGATTGGACTACCGCCGCAGATGGACTTTCCGCAACCGCTGTCGCGCGGCGTCCTCGTCGCCCGCTACAAACGCTTCTTCGCCGACGTGACGCTGGACGACGGGCGCGAGATCACCGCCCATTGCCCCAACCCCGGCGCCATGCTGGGCCTCAACACGCCCGGGCTGCCGGCCTACGTGTCCCGTTCCGACAACCCCAAGCGCAAGCTGGCCCACACGCTCGAACTGGTCGAAGCCGACGGCGCCCTGGTCGGGATCAACACCCTGCACCCCAACCGCCTGGTCGCCGAGGCGCTGGCGGCGGACGCCATCCCGGAGCTGACGGGCTACGCGAGCCACCGCCGCGAGGTAAAGTACGGCGGGAACTCCCGGGTGGACTTCCTGCTCACGGGCGACGGCCGCCCGGCCTGCTGGCTGGAGGTCAAGAACTGCCACCTGCGCCGCACCGGAACGCTGGCCGAGTTCCCCGACTGCGTCGCCGCCCGCTCGCTGAAACACCTGAAAGAGCTCACCGCCATGGTCGAGCAGGGCGACCGCGCGGTCATGCTGTTCGTCATCCAGCGGACCGACTGCAATGCCTTTTCCGCCTGCGCCGACCTCGACCCGGCCTATGCCGCGGGCCTCACCGAAGCCGCCGCCCGGGGCGTTGAAGTTCTGTGCTATGATTGCGACATAGGCCCGACGGCGGTTCGCATCGCCCGCAAGGTCCCCTGGATAGAGCGCTTAGCATGATGGCAAACACCGACACTCTCCCGTTTGACGTGGCCGACGCCGACCACCGCACCGGCCAGATCAAGGTCCACACCGCCGCCGATTTCGCCGGCATGCGGGTCGCCGGCAAGCTGGCGGCCGAGTGCCTGGACATGCTGACCCCGCATGTGGTTCCCGGCGTGGTCACCGACCGGCTGGATACGCTGGCGCGCGAATTCATCCTGGACCATGGCGCGATCCCCGCCTGCCTGGGCTATCGCGGCTACACCAAGACCACCTGCATCTCGCCCAATCACGTGGTCTGCCACGGCATTCCCGGCGAGCGCGCCCTGCGCGAAGGCGACATCGTCAACATAGACGTCACCGTCATCGTCGATGGCTGGCACGGCGACACCAGCCGCATGTACGGGGTGGGGCCGGTGGCTCCTCGGGCGAAACGCCTGATCGACGTGACCTATGAGGCGATGGAGCGCGGTCTCGCCGCCGTGCAGCCCGGCGCGCGCACCGGCGACATCGGTTTCGCCATCCAGGCTTACGTGGAGAGCATGCGCTGCTCGGTGGTCCGCGACTTCTGCGGCCACGGCCTGGGTCGAGTGTTCCACGACGCGCCGAACATCCTGCACTTCGGCCAGCGCGGCACGGGCGACCTGCTGCGGCCGGGCATGTTCTTCACCATCGAGCCGATGGTCAACCTGGGCAAGTACCAAGTGAAGCTGCTCTCCGACGGCTGGACGGCGGTGACCCGCGACAAGTCGCTGTCGGCCCAGTGCGAGCATTCCATCGGCGTCACCGAGACCGGCTACGAGATCTTCACCCTGTCCCCCGCCGGCCTCTACAAGCCACCGGTGATCGGCGCCTAGACTCCCGCAACCGAGGCCTTGCGGGTTGGGTGGAAACGGCTGAGGCTCCGGGCGAGACCACGTCACCCGAGGACCCGCATGAAAGCCGCCGCCGCGCTCGCCGCCCTCGCGCTTGCGATCCCCGCCCTGCTCCTGCCTGGCAGGGTCGGCGCCGACGCCACCGCCACCGGCATCGGCTATATCTGCGGGGCCGAGCAGGCGCCTCTGCACAGCGGGCCGCAGCTGGCGGTGATGCTGGCCGGCGTCGGCAATGGCGCCTCCCCCGCCGACACCACCGTCCCCGAGGCCCAGGCCTGGTACGACGAGGGCCTCAACCTCTACCACGCCTTCAATCACCGCGAGGCCAGCGCCGCCTTCGCTAAGGCCGCCGCCCTCGACCCGTCCTGCGCGCTCTGTGAATGGGGCGTGGCGCTGGGTCTCGGCCAGACGCTGAACTACGGCGTCACCCCGCAGCAGACGGCGCAGGCGCTGACCCACGCCGAACGCGCCGCCAAGCTGGTCAAGCCAGGCGACGCCCGCGCGCGGGCGCTGATCGCGGCCCTCCTGGTCCGCTATGGCAAGGACACGCCGCCGGCCAGGCGCGACACGATCTACATGCAGGCGATGGAGGACCTGGCCCACCGCTATCCCGGCGACGACGAGATCGCCGACCTGGCGGCCCACGCCCTGCTGATCCCCGCCCGCCACGACGACTATTCAGGCGTCGCCCGCGCCGAGGCGATCCTGCGGACGGTGCTGGCGCGCCGCCCCGACGACACCGCGGCGATCCACTACGACATCCACGCCACAGAGTTCGCGGGGCACCCGGCGCAGGCCCTGCCCTATGCCGACAAGCTGGCGGGCCTGGCCCCCGGCGCCAGCCATCTGGTGCACATGGCCGCCCATACCCTGATGCACGTGGGCCAGTACGAGCGGGTGGCCACGGTCAACGCCGCGGCGCTGAAGGTCGACGCCGACGTCGAGGTCAAGATGGACTACGCCGGGCCGCTCTCCAGCCAGATCTACTATCTGCACAACTACACCTTCGGCCTGGCGGGCGCGCTGATGGCCGGCGACGGGCCGCTGGCGCTGAAATACGCCGACCATGCGCGGGTCGCCTTCCCGGCTGCCTTCGACAAGGCGATGATCGTCCTGCCGGCCGGCGCCGACCGGCCCGCCAAGGCGTCGGACCGGCGCGCCACCGCCGACGCCCGCGCGCTGGTGGCCTATGGGCGGTTCGCGCCCGCCAAGGCCCTGGCGCTGCCCGAGGATCCTGCCGAGGCGCGCATTGTCAGGCTCTACCGGCACTACGCCCGGGGCGAGGCTTTCGCCGCGCGGGGTGCGCGCTGGGCCGTGCGGCGCGAGGCGGCGGCCATCGCGGTCCTGGGCGCGGAAGCTGAGAAGGCCCACGAGACCGCCACGGTCGACATCGCCGCCATCGCCGCCGACGTGCTGTCGGGCCGCGCGGCGATGATCGCCGGCCGGGCGGAGACGGCCGCCGGCTTCTTCACCCGCGCCGCGGCCCGCCAGGAGAAGGCGTTCGCGGTGAAGGACAACTTCGATCCGCCGCCCTGGTGGTATCCGGTGCGCCGCAGCCTGGCGGCCGCCGACCTGCGCGCCGGCAGGACCGCCGACGCCGCGCGCGAGGCCAGCGCCAGCCTCGCCGGCTGGCCCCAGGACGCGCTGGCGCTCCGGGTGCTGGCGACCGCCGAGGCGCGGCTGGGCCAGGCCGGGGCCAGCCGCCAGCACCTTGCCGAGGCCCGTCGCGCCTGGCGCGGCGACCTGGCGAAGGTTCCCATCGACCTCACCTGAAGCCCCTTGCCAAATCGGAACGTATAGGGAACATTGCCGAGCCATGGACCCGCCCATCGCCGTTGAGGACGCCGGCCCGCAGGCCGATCTGTGGCTGACCGCAAAGCGTGCGCCCAATGTGCGGCCGCACTATGCCGGCCACCGCGACCTCCTTCGCGAACGTGCGCTGGCGGGCGGCCTGGCGGCCCTGCCCGACTACGAGATCCTCGAACTGCACCTCTTCCGGTCGATCCCGCGCGGCGACGTCAAGCCGCTGGCCAAGCAGCTGCTGGCCCGCTTCGGCTCGCTGGGCGCGGTGCTGGGCGCCACGGTGGAGGATCTGAAGACCGTCAAGGGCGTCGGCGAGGCGCTGGCGCTGGACCTCAAGCTTCTGCACGAGGCGGCCGTGCGCACGGCCCGCGAGGTGGTCGCACGCCGCGCGGTGATCTCCTCCTGGTCGGCGCTGCTGGCCTATGTGAAGACCGCGCTGGCGCATGAGGCGCGCGAACAGTTCCGCGTCCTGTTCCTCGACAAGAAGAACCAGCTGATCGCCGACGAGACCCTGAACCGGGGCACCGTCGACCATGCCCCGGTCTATCCCCGCGAAGTCATGCGCCGCGCGCTTGAGCTGTCGGCCAGCGCGGTGATCCTGGTGCACAACCACCCGTCGGGCGACCCGGCGCCGTCGTCCGCCGACATCGAGATGACCCGGCAGGTCGTGGAGGCGGGCCGATCCCTGCGCATCGCCGTCCACGACCACCTGATCGTCGGCCGCGACGGCGTGGCCAGCCTGAAGGCGTTGGGACTGTTCTGAGGATGAGATGCGACCCGTGTAGACGCTGACCTGCCTCAGACCGCCAGATCGACGCGTTGGGCCGGCCTTGGCGGTTCGGCGCGAGCTGGTTCGACCTGGTGGTCGCCCGGCCGGTCGCCCTGCGGGTCGGCGGGCTTCTCCGGCGGCCGGGGCGGCCGGGTCAAGACCCCGCTCAGCACCACGGCGGGACCATGCGGGTCGCTCGGCGGCGTCGACGCCTTGCTGTCCTGCGGCCTGACTGGCTCGGGCGGCCGCGCGTGAGGTCTGACCGGGTTCACCGGCTGGATGGGCAGGGCGCCGATTGAGGACATCGCTTCAAGGTCTCCTTCGCAGCTGGCTGTTGATACCCGCGCAACACTTAATTCGCGGTGCAAACGCATAGTGAAGTCGCCTTGACTCTGTTGCGCCTTTTGCAGGCGTCCGGCCGGCGCCCTAGGATCGTCGCCGCCGCCCCTCGACGCCACGGACGCCGCGCATGACCCTCAACCCTCGCCCGCCGCCCGCCGCCGGTCCGGGCGAACTGTCCGTCCGCGAGATCACCCGACAGGACCAGGCCGCCTGGCGTCCGCTGTGGGACGGCTACAACGCCTTCTACGGCCGGTCGGGGCCGACCGCGCTCGCCGAAGAGATCACTGCGGCCACCTGGACCCGGTTGTTCGACGCCGCCGAGCCGGTCTGGGCCCTGGTCGCCGAGCGGGACGGCGCCCTGATCGGCCTCGTCCACTACCTCTTCCACCGCTCGACCACCGCCCTCGACCTCACCTGCTACCTGCAGGACCTGTTCACCAGCCCCCCGGCGCGCGGCGGCGGGGTCGGCCGGGCGCTGATCGAGGCGGTCTATGCCCGCGCCCGCGCCGCGGGCTCCACCCGGGTCTACTGGCAGACCCACGAAACCAACGTCGCGGCGATGGGCCTCTACGATCAGGTGGCGGAAAAGTCGGGCTTCCTGGTCTATCGAAAGGCGGTCTGATCCGGGAGCGGCATCGCGGCTTTGGGGATGATCGCGCCGGGGTGCTGAACCACCGCCGAGGCCAGCGCACGGCCGGCGGCGACCGCCTGGCCCACGGGACGTCCGCCCAGCCGCGCCGCCAGGTAGCCCGCGTTGAAACTGTCGCCGGCCCCCGTGGTGTCGATAACGGCGGCGAGCGGCGGGTCGGGTGCGAACAGCTCCGCGCCGTCGCCGCTCAGCACCTCGATCCGATGGTCGGCGTGACGCAGCACCACCTCCAGCCCGCGCGCCGCCCAGGTCCTGGCCATGGCTTCGGCCGAGCGGCCCCCGAACGCGGCCACGTCGTCGGCGCTGAGCGAGAGGTAGCGGCAGTGCGGCAGCATCGCCTCGATCGCCGCGCGGCCGACGGCGTGGTCGGGCCACTGACTGGCCCGGAAATTGGTGTCGAAGGCGATCGCCGCGCCGGCCGCCTTGGCCTCACCCATCAACCGCGACAGCACCACACGCCCCGCTTCGCCAACCACCGCCAGGGTGATGGCGGAGATCAGGATCAGGTCGGCCGCGCGCAAGGCCGCGCGCAAGGCCGGCAGATCGACGAGGCCCAGATAGTCGCGCGCCGGCGATTCCGCGCGCCAGAAGAAGAAGCTGCGCTCGCCCCGGGCGTCCCGCTCGATGGCATAGAGCCCCGGCAGCCGTCCCGGCGCCTCGACCATCAGCCCGCGGTCCAGCCCTTCGGCCTCCAGGCTCGCCAAAATGCCGGCGCTGAACGGGTCGCCCTGGCCGACGGCCGAGGCATAGGCGACCGGAATCCCCAGCCGGCGCAGATAGACGGCGGTGTTGTAGGTGTCGCCCGCATAGCCGATGCGCGCCTCGCCCTGCCCCGTCAGGCTGAGCTCCGCCATGCATTCGCCGAGCGCGATCACCCCGGTCATTTTCACCTCGCTGGCCACAGGTCTGAACCTTGCCGCTCGACCGGCGCGTGCGCAAGTCGCCGCAGGGCGCAGGAAACCGTTGCCGCGCCGCCCACCGGGTCTATGGGAGGGCGATGAGGAAGCTCGCGTTCGAGACACCATCCAGCCGGGAGCCGGACCGCGAACCGCGGGTGCAGTTCGCCGCCCTGCCCTGGCGACGCAACGCCACCGGCGACGTCGAGGTCTTGCTGATCACCAGCCGCGAGACGCGACGCTGGGTGATTCCAAAAGGCTGGCCGATCCGCGGGTCGAAGTCGGCCCAATCGGCCGCGCAGGAGGCGTTCGAGGAAGCTGGCGTGCTGGGCAAGGTCGGCAAGCGGCCGCTGGGGGCGTTCACCTACGACAAGCGCCTCAAGAGCGGGCGTCTGCAGCACGTTCGCGTCGCGGTGTTCGGCCTGCAGGTCGTGCGCGAGATGGACAATTATCCCGAGCTCGGCCAGCGCGAAAAACTCTGGCTGCCGGCCGCCGAGGCCGCGCGCCAGGTGGACGAGCCGGAGCTGATGGTGCTGCTCGCCACCTTCAATCCTTAGCAGGGCCCTTCATTTCGCATGAGAGGCGAGGCGGCGTTACCGCGGCGGGCGGCTGTGGCATGGCTGGCCGATGACCGCATCGCTCGGAACCATCGAAGGCTTCTTCGGCCGTCCGTTCACCTGGCCCGAGCGCACGGAGCTGATGCGGTTCCTGGCCGGCCACGGCTATGGCTTCTACCTCTATGCGCCGAAGGCCGACGGCTTCCTGCGCCGCCGATGGCGCGAGCCTCATCCGGCCGACGAGATGGCGGCGATCTCGACCTTCGCCATGGCCTGCCACGAGGCGGGCGTGGCGTTCGGGGTCGGCCTTTCGCCCTTCGAACTGCATTTCAACTTCACGCCGGACGCCCGGACCGCGCTCACCCACAAGCTGGCCGCGCTTGGCGCGGCCGGCTGCGACTGGCTGGCGATCCTGTTCGACGACATGCGCGGCGCGATGACCGACCTGGCCCGACGCCAGGCAGAGATCGTCGCCTTCGCCGCCGAGCGCACCCGCGTCCAGCGGCTGATCGTCTGCCCCAGCTACTATTCCGACGACCCGATCCTTGACCGCGCGTTCGGCCAGCGGCCGGCCAGCTACCTGCGCGACCTTGGCATGGCGCTCGACCCGGCCATCGACATGATGTGGACCGGCGAGGAGGTCTGCAGTCGTGACTACGCGCCGTCCCATTTGACCCGCGTCGCCCATCAGATGGGCCGCAGGCCGTTCCTCTGGGACAATTATCCGGTCAACGACGGCCCGCGGATGAGCCGCCACCTTCACCTGCGCGCGGTCACCGGGCGACCCGCCGCCATCCGGCCGCTGATCGCCGGCCACGCGGTCAACCCGGCCTCCCAGGCGGTGCTGAGTCGCATCCCGATGCTGACATTGGCCGCGAGCTACCGCTGCGCGGACGCCTATGCCTATGGCGAAGCCTTTCGCTCGGCCGCCAGGGCGGTCTGCGGCCCCGAACTCGCCAGCCGGCTGGCGATGGACATCACCGCCCTGCAGGACGCAGGCCTGGGCGATCTTGACGAGGCTCGCCGTGACAAGCTGCGCGCGCGCTACCTGGCCTTCGATCATCCGGCGGCCCGCGAGGTGATCAGCTGGCTCGATGGCGGCTATGCCATCACCGGCGAAGACATTCTTACCCAGTAGGACCCGGCGCGATAACCCTTCGGCGATTTGCCGCCACGCCGCGGATACTTACAGCCTGGCCCCAGGGACTCCGCGCAACTTGTCTCGGTCTTTGAGCGAACGCGGATATTCAAGATGTTAAGATGTGTTAGCCAATTGCAAAAACCTTACCTTTATATTCCGGCGCCATGCTGGGGCCTTCGAGATCGGGAGCGCGCCCCACGCGCAGGCAGCCGGCAGGTGGAGTGGCGAGGTGTCGCAATCCTACCCAACGTTCGGACGTCAGCTTGTCGTCCTGCATGTGGACGACGATCCGATGAACCTGCGCGTGGTTGAGGAAATCCTCGGCGCGTTCGGCCACAAAGCCATCGCCGCCAGGTCCGGTCCCGAAGCCCTGGCCCACCTCGGCCGTCAGCTGTTCGATGTCGTGCTGATGGACATCCACATGCCGGGCATGAGCGGGATCGAAGCCGTCGAGCGGCTGCGCAACTCTGACAGCCCCGCGCGTCACCTTCCGGTCATCGCCCTGACCGCAGACGTGATGAGCCGCCGGCCCGAAGACTATCTGGCTCTGGGCTTCAGTGACTTCGTGGCCAAGCCGATCCTGGTGTCGGGCCTGATGGACGCCATCAAGAAGGCCGCCGAACCGACGACGGCCACCGCCCAGGACCTGCGCCGCGCCGGCTAGATCCTGTCCCGGTGAACCAACCTGAGGCGGATGGGCTCCAGCCTCGCCACAGGCCAGACCTCGCGCTAGGCTTGCCCGCCCGCTGCAAGAGCCGGGAACGGGAGGCTGTCATGCCCACGCTTGATCGCGACGGAGTCAGGATTCACTACGAGGTCGCGGGCGACGGTCCGGCGCTGCTCCTCACCCACGGCTATTCGGCGACGTCGGCGATGTGGCGCGGACAGATCGCCCCGCTTAGCGCCCACTTCAAGGTCATCGTCTGGGACATGCGCGGCCATGGCCAGTCCGACTATCCCGCCGACCTCGCCGCCTATTCCGAACAGGCCACGGTCGCCGACATGGCCGCCCTGCTTGACGCGGTCGGAGCTCGCGACGCGGTCATCGGCGGCCTGTCGCTTGGCGGCTACATGAGCCTGGCCTTCAACGCCACCCACCCGGATCGCACACGCGCCCTGCTGATTGTCGACACCGGACCCGGCTACCGAAACGACCTGGCGCGCGAAGCCTGGAACGCCAGCGCCATCGCCCGCGCCGAACGCTTCGAGGCCGAGGGATTTGGCGATCTCTCCCGCGCCAGCGCCGAGGTGCGCCTGGCCCGGCACCGCGACGCCTCGGGCCTGGCCCGCGCCGCCCGCGGCATGCTCACCCAGAAGACCGCCCGGGTCATCGAGAGCCTGCCCGCTGTCGCGTGTCCGACGATCGTCATCGTCGGCGCCGAAGACACCCCGTTCCTGGCCGCCTCCGACTACATGGCCGCCAAGATCCCCGGCGCACGCAAGGTGATCATCGACGGCGCCGGTCACAGCGCCAACATCGACCAGCCCCAGGCGTTCAACGCCGCGCTGCTGGGGTTCCTGAAGGACGCCGGGCTGACGGCGTAGGCCTCCCGCTGTTGGCGAACCTTCGCGAAATGCGGCACACAGGATCTTGGAGTCTGTGAGGACACAGGATGCCGCCGATCGGCCGCCTTCGCTGTTCGTCCGGGCCGGTCGCATTGCCGCGACCGGGCGCATGAGCGTGGCGCAGGACGCCGCCGATCCCCTTCTCGAGGCCTATCTCGAGCGGCGGCAAAGCCTGCTGCGCTTTCTGGCCGCCCGGTGCGGTTCGCTGGCGGTCGCCGAGGATCTGACCCAGGAACTCTATCTGAAGCTGGCCGGCCGGGAGCCGGGCGGGGGCGGCGAGATCGGCAATCCGACCGCCATGCTCTACCGCATGGCGCTCAACCTGATGCTCGACCGGGCCCGCGGCGATACCCGCTCGGCGGTTCGCGACACCGCCTGGCGGCAGGTCGCCCGCAGCCAGATCGGCGGCGAGGACATCGCCGAAGACCCCCCCGCCGACGAGGCGGCCGCCTCGGCCCAGCGCCTGCGCCAGCTGGTCGCCGCCGTCCAGCATCTGCCGCCCCAGGCCGGCCGGGCCTTCCGTCTGCACAAGCTGGAAGGCCTCAGCCACGCCGAAACCGCCCGCGCCATGGGGCTGTCGGTCAAGGCCGTGGAAAAGCACGTCAGCGCGGCGCTGAAGGCCCTCACCGCGAGGTTGTCAACATGAACAACCTGAAATTGTGCGATCTCACCGGGGGGCGAGCCATTTCGGTGACGTCTTTATCAAGGTCAGGCGCCGTCGTGCGGGCGCGGCGGGTGTGGCGATGAGCGAGGCTTGGACCGGAATCGACAACGCCCGGCGCGACGCGGCGGCCGGCTGGCTGGTGCGCCTGCAATCGGCCGACCTCATCGAGGCGGAGGCCGTGGCGTTCGACGCCTGGCTGACGGCTCATCCGGGCAACGCGCCCGCCTATGACCAGGTGCTGTCGGTGACCCTGGAGCTTGAGGCCGCCGCCCCTCGGATCGCGCAGGCGCTGCGCGCGCCGCCCTTGCATCGTCGGCCGCCCGCGCGCCGCGGTTGGATCGTCGCCGGCGGGGTCGCCGCGGCCGCGGCCGTCGCCATCGCGGTCCTGCCGTTTTCCGCGCTGCGGCCGGCGCCCACACAGACCTATGTCACCGTCAAGGGCGAGCACCGCACGGTCAGGCTCGCCGATGGCTCGGTGCTCGACCTCAATGCCGGCTCGGCGCTGTCGGTGACGCTCGCCAGGCGCGAGCGCCAGGTCATCCTGCTTCAAGGCGAGGCGGTGTTCGATGTCGCGCCCGACAAGGCGCGGCCCTTCCTGATCGCGGCCGGCGACCGCACCGTGCGCGTGGTCGGCACCCGCTTTGACGTCCGCCGCCGCGACGGCCAGCTGTCCGTCACGGTCGAACGGGGCCTGGTCGAAGTGCGCCCCACCGAAGGCCCGTCTATCGCAGGCCCGTCTGTCGCAGGCCCGTCTGTCGCAGGCCCGTCTGTCGCCGGCGCGGCCATCGGGCCTCGCGCCTACCGCCTGCATCCAGGCCAGCGCCTTGACCACGCC
>NZ_JANMBF010000052.1:0-24522 GCF_031360265.1 Phenylobacterium sp. | reverse complement strand
CCTCGCCCAGCAGGTCGAGATAGAGCCGATAGTCGCCGTCCTCGAAGAACGTCCGCTCGCGCCGGTTGCCCCGCTGGGTGACGTGGTGCGGGACGCCGGGGATCACGACGCGGGAGAGGCGGGCCATGGACGGGATTGTGCGGTAGATTGGGGGTTATTGCAACTGTCACCGTAATGCCTATTTCCCCTGTCTCATTCCAGGGGTGCACTCCAGCATCGTGTCGACGTATTTCATTGTCAGCTTAGTGCCCCGTCACCGCAATTCTAGCTGATCGGCGAGATCACGCTCGCGTCAGGTAGCTAAATTGATCGAGCGAACTCGTATCATTTCGCAAAGCCCGCAAGAATTCGAGGGGTAAGAGTTCTTGGGTGCGAAAATGGACTCCGAGGGAATCCAACTATTCGCAGAACGCCCAGAACAAAGAATATAGGATATGTGATCAGCTCAACTACCACCGATCTATTGGGAATGAAGGACGAAATATCCATTTCCTCCGAAGGCTCCACTCCCTCTTCACGAAGAAACCCCAGCACAAGTTCGAATAGGTCGTCGTTTGCTATGAATTCAGACCTATTAACTGGATCGTCGAGATCAAATTCGATATCGACCCCGCGATCTCTCATGAATTTTCTGCAATAAAATATTGCTCGACCTTCTATTTCTTTACTCATTGCGGGAACGCAGCCGCGCTTGGGTTTCCCGCGGCGACGCAGGTTTGTTGGCATGCGCCAGAATAAAACTGCCCCCCTACAACTGCGGCGGCTCCAGCCCACGGCAACCATCTCGCTATCGCCGCTCCAGGACTCCTTGTCTCGGTGATGCGCACCCCGTTACCGCCTAGGACTTTAGGATAACCCGTCGGCGTCGGAATCTTGTTCGACACGGGTTCCGGTGACAGTCGCAATAACCCCATTCTCTCTCAACGCTGTACCGGCTGACCGGGTTCAGGTCAGCCGGTACAGTTTCGTCGGCATACGGCGAGCCCTTCGCCCCCGCTCAGGTTGATCCAACCCGAGCGGGAAAGGCTTCTAGAACTTGGCCTTGATGGTCGCGTAGTAGGTCCGGCCGATGATGTCGTAGGTGGCCGTGTCCGTGGTCAGCGGCTGGCCGCTGACGAACGGGGGGGCCTTGTCTGCGATGTTGGTGACCCCCGCGGAGAGGTTCAGCCCCTCCCGTATGGTCCAGTGAATATCGGCGTCAAAGTAGTTGTAGGACGGCACGCCCGGCGTCGTCGCCGCCGGGTTCGCCACCAGATCCTGGTGCTTCATCTTGTCGATAAACCGCCAGTGCAGGGCGGCCGCGAACGGGCCGACCGTGTAGCCGACCGTGGTGTTGGCCTTCCATTTCGGGTGGGCGATTTCCGGGCTGACCGAGGCGTTGCCGATGCTGCCGGCGTAGTCGAGGACCGGCGAGCCCGGCAGCGACGCGGCCTTGTAGGAGTTGGTGTAGGTGAGCACCGAGCTGACCCGGATCCTGCCGGCGCTCTCGGAGAGGCCGACCGCATCGAGGCCGAAGTTCCAGTCGACCTGGGTGTCCACGCCGTCGGTGCTGTAGGTCGCCAGGTTCAACAGCCCTTCGCGTCCGAGCGTGATGTCGCCGGTGCTGGGATCGCGGGTGATCTGCTGGCAATAGACGTTGTTTGTCGAATAGCCGGGGTTGCTCACGCCGTCGGAGTTGAAGCAGCGGGGCAGAATGCTGGTGAGCGCCAGGGCGCCCACGGCGTTCTCGATCTTGATGTTCCAGTAGTCGATCGACAGCTGCAGATTCTGCAGCAGAGGCTGGTCGAATTTCGGGCTCCAGACCCCGCCGATGGAATAGGTCTTGGCGGTCTCCGGCGTCAGGTTGGGATTGCCGCCGGATGTGCCGTGAACCGAGTCCACCCCGTAGGTGTAGGTCGGCAGGAGCGCGGCGGGGATGCCTTGCGCCTGGCACAGCGCCAACACCTTGGCGGCGTTCGCGCCGTTGCGGAACGTGCTGCCCACGGCGCAGGGATCGCCGGCATTGGGCAGGGTGCCGATGGCCAGGGCCCCGGAAATCGTCGGCGCGAAGAGTTCGCCGACGCTGGGCGCGCGCAGCGCGGTCGAATAGCCGCCGCGCAGCCGCAGGCTGGAAATCGGCTTCCAGCTGAGGTCGGCCTTGTAGGTGTTGGAGGCCCCAAAGATATTGTAGTCGGACCGGCGGTAGCCAAGGTCCAGCGAAAGGTCCTCGGCGAAGGGCTGGTCCTTCAGGATCGGAATCAGCAGTTCGCCGAACACTTCCCTGACGGTCTGCGTGCCGGAGGTCGGCACGGCGGTGGGGTAGGACGGGGTGTCGTTGGCGATCAGCCCCTGGTCAGGCCGATAGTCGAACCGGGTGCTGCGGTAGTCCGCGCCCAGGGCGAAGCGCAGTTCACCGGCCGGCAGGTCGTAGAGCTTGCCCTGGATCGTCCCCTCGAAGGCCTTCTGGGTGATGGTGTTGCTGTTGTGGTTCTCGCGGGTCGCGTACTCCCGGCAACCCGGGCTCAGCGGGTTGTTGCCCAACGGGTTCCAGGCGTAGCCGATGCAGGTTCCCTTCGAGCCGGTGAAGTTGGCCGTGCCGTTCAGGATGTTGGCGATAGCGGCCTTGCTGGTGTCGTTGGCCTGGGTGTTGGCGTAGTTGTCGCGGCCCAGGCTGGCATAGACGTCCCAGGTCAGGCTGGTGCCGGGGATGTCGCCCTTCAGGCCGCCCAGGAACTGATAGACGTCATATTTGAACGTCTGGATCCGGTTGCCGCTCATGCTGAGCAGCTTGACCAGCGGCAGCGGCTGGGTCGTGGCCGCGGTCGGCGCGCGCGAGGCCAGGATCGACTGCAGGTCGGCGTTGCCGGTCACGAAGGGGTTGTTGAGCGGCACGAAGAAGAACTTGCCCGAGGCCGTCGAGCCGCCGGCCGTTTCGTCACGGGCCGTGGATTCCATGAAGGAGACCTGGCTGTAGGCGTTGATGTGCTCGGTCACCGCATAGTCGCCGCGCGCGAAGACATTGTACTTGGTCAGCGGCACCTGGATGGCGAAGTACTTGCCCAGCGCCACCTGCACCTGGCGGCAGTTGGCGCTGAGGTTGACGCCGGGGATCGAACCCAGGCCGCGGTAGTTCTGCACGCAGTTCGCGCCCGCCAGATCCGTGAAGATCGTCCCGTCGGTGTTGACGCCGATCGCGCCGTTGTAGGCCCCGGCGCCGGCGATGGGCGTGGTCCCCGGGTAGGTGGCCAGGACCGCGTTGACCGCCGCGATGCTCGGCGGGGACCCGAAGGTGCCGGCGGGGATGATGCCTTCCGGCGGGCGGGCCAGCTGGCGGATGTTGGCGAAGAACGGGCGCGAGGCGCCTGAGACGGCGGCCCGCTCGGAATATTCCAGGGCCACCACGGCGTTGCCGCGGTTCTCGGCGAAATTGCCGCCGACGATGGCGCTGATCTGGCTGGTCCGTCCGTCCCCTTTGGTCGTCTCGCCGTGGGTGGCGGAAAGTTCAAGGCCGCTGAAATGGCGGCGGAGCTTGAAGTTGATGACGCCGGCGATGGCGTCGGAGCCATAGGCCGCCGAGGCGCCTCCGGTGATCACCTCGACGTTGTCGATCATCGACATGGGAATGGTGTTCAGGTCGATGGAGCCGTCGGGGTTGGATGACTGCATCCGCCGCCCATCGAGCAGGACCAGGGTGCGGTTGGGGCCCAGCCCGCGAAGGTCGCCATAGGCCTGGCCGCCGGCGAAGCCGCCGCCGCCCTGCACGTCACCGACCTCGGCTCGCCCCTGAGCCGCGGCGAACTGCGGCATCTGTCCCACGGCGGTATCCAGCGCCGGCTGCCCGGCGGCGACCAGGGCCGTGCTGTCGATGGTGGAAATCGGGCTGTCGGCCTGGAAGTCCCGCCGCGCGATGCGCGAGCCGGTGACGATGACCTCTTCAACGGTTGACGCCGCCTTCACGGGCGGCCCGGGCGGCGTCTGCGCCTGTGCGACGGCGCCGAACGCCAGGGCCAATGCCGAGGCCGTGCTCAGCAGGTGATAGATCTTCATGTTGCCTCCCTGGTTCCCGTCACCATCGGGTGCGGGAATTCATATCGTTCTAAACGGTCGCAGGCCCCCGACAGGGACCGGACGACGCGGCGAACCCGACCGCAACCGTCCCACCCCTGCCTCGGTGCATCCGGCAACCGGCGCCGCTCCCCCTCCTGCCCCGCCAGACTGGGCGAAGGATCGAGCCTGGAACCTCGCTCCGACTCGTCATTGCCGAGGCAGGCTGCCGAATTTCACCACTTGGCGGTATGTGAAAATCGGGACCGAACCTTGCGTGAACCTGAATTCCGCCTGAATTCGGCCTGAATTCCACCGGGAATTCCTCCGTCCGCGGAGATTGCCCGTGCGGGCGAGGCGGCGGCGGGGCGAAGCGGGGGTCCCGGGCGAGGCCCCTGAAACCTATTGCAATCACCGTCCACATCGCCGTGATTGCGGTTCATATTGCGGTGGAGACGGCATGCTGCGGGCGGCGCACAGACCTCAGGAGACGACCGGCCCGATCGAGGCGCTGAAGGCGCTGGAAACGCGCCTGCGCTGGCTGTCGTCCTGGACCATCCACAACGCCAACCAGCTGCGCGACAGCCGCGACGGGCTGAAGGTCGGCGGCCACCAGGCGTCCTGCGCCTCGATGACGGCGATCATGTCGGCGCTGTATTTTCATGCCCTGCGGCCGAAGGACAAGGTCGCGGTCAAGCCGCACGCCAGCCCCGTGCTGCACGCTATCCACTACCTGCTGGGCAATCAGAGCCTCGACCAGCTGCAGCGCTTCCGGGGCCTGGGCGGCGCGCAGAGCTATCCGTCGCGCACCAAGGACCGGATCCCGGTCGATTTCTCCACCGGATCGGTCGGTCTGGGCGTGGCGATCACCGCCTTCGCCAGTCTGGTGCAGGACTATCTGATCGCCCACGGCCAGATGGCGCCGGCCGACGCCGGCCGGATGATCGCCCTGATGGGCGACGCCGAGCTCGACGAGGGCAATATCTACGAGGCCCTGATCGAGGGCTACAAGCACGACATCCGCAATTGCTGGTGGATCGTCGACTACAACCGCCAGTCCCTCGACGCGACGACCGCGGACCGGATGTTCACCCGCTTCGACGACATCTTCCGCACCTGCGGCTGGCGCGTCCTGACGCTCAAGCACGGCAAGCTTCAGAAGGCCGCCTTCGCCCGCCCCGGCGGCAAGGGGCTGGAAACCTGGATCGACACCTGTTCCAACGCCGACTTCGCGGCCCTGACCTATCAGGGCGGCGCAGCCTGGCGCGAGCGCCTGCTGCGCGACCTGGGCTCGAACGGACCCACGGCCGAGCTCCTGGCGACCTATGACGACGAGGCGCTGGCCAGCCTGATGACCAACCTTGGCGGCCACTGCGTGGAAACCCTGATCGAGGCGTTCGACGAAGCCGCGGGGGAAGAGCCGACCCTGTTCATCGCCTACACCGTCAAGGGCTACGGCCTGCCTTTCGCCGGGCACAAGGACAACCATTCCGGCCTGATGAACCCGGGCCAGATCGCCGCCTTCCGCGCCTCGCTGGGCATCGCCGAAGGGCAGGAATGGGACCCCTATGGCGGCCTGGGCGACAATGCCGCGGCCACGCTCCGGGCCTTTGTCGAAACCTCGCCCCTGGCCGCCGCGCCGGGGGAACCCGTCGCGGCGCCGGTCCCCGTCCCCGCGCGCCTGGCGCCGCCGGAGGGCCAGGAACAGTCGACCCAGACCGCGTTCGGCAAGATCCTGCTCGACCTGGCCAAGTCCGGCGAACCGATCGCCGACCGCATCGTCACCACCTCGCCCGACGTGACGGTGTCGACCAACCTGGGCGGCTGGGTGAACCAGCGCGGCCTGTTCCGCCGGGCTGAGCTGAAGGACGTGTTCCACGCCGCCAAGATCCCGTCGGCCCAGCGCTGGGCGGGCCATGGCGCGGGCCAGCACCTGGAACTGGGCATCGCGGAGAACAATCTGTTCCTGGCGCTCGCCGCCCTGGGCCTGGCCGCGCCGCTGTTCGGCGCGCGGCTCCTGCCCATCGGCACCGTCTACGACCCGTTCATCGCCCGCGGCCTCGATGCCTTGAACTACGGCTGCTATCAGGACTCCCGCTTTCTGCTGGTGGCCACCCCGTCCGGCGTCACCCTGGGTCCCGAGGGCGGCGCGCACCAGTCGATCAATTCGCCGCTGATCGGCATGGGCCAGCCCGGCCTGACCTATTTCGAGCCGGCCTTCGTCGATGAGCTGGCGGTGCTGATGCGCTGGGCTTTCGAGCATTTGCAGGCGCCGGACGGCGGCTCGGTCTATCTGCGGCTGACGACGCGGGTCATCGACCAGGTCCCACGCGCCGACACCGCCTGGGAAGCCGACGCCCTGAAGGGCGGTTACTGGCTGAAGCCGCCCGGCGGGACAGCCACCGCCGCGATCGTCTACGCCGGCGCCATCGCGCCGGAGGCGCTGGCCGCCTGGGAGGCGCTGAGCGACGACCTTCCCGGCCTCGGCCTGCTGGCGGTCACCTCGCCGGACCTGCTGCACCGCGGCTGGAGCGCGCGCCAGGCCAACCGCTGGACCGGCGGCGCGCGCGAGGTGAGCCACGTGGAGCACCTGCTGGGCGCCCTGTCGCCGGATGCCGGCCTGGTGACGATCCTCGACGGCTCGCCCTCGACGCTCTCCTGGCTTGGCGGCGTGCGGGGCATGCGGGTCAGCCCGCTCGGCGTCGACCGCTTCGGCCAGACCGGGGACCTGCCCGACCTCTACCGGACCTACCGGCTGGATGCCGACGCGATCCTCGACGCCGCGGCGGAGCTGTTCCTGGGCGCCTGACCCGGGTGGGGCCGCCGGTCCGTTCAGCTGTCGATGCGGAACCGCAGCACCGCGCCGTCCCAGGCGGGCGGCTTGAGCGCCAGTTCCTCGATGTCGCGCGCCTGCGGATGGGCCGCGACGGTGCGCCGCCAGAAGGCCAGAGCCACGACGTTGCGCCGCGCCACCGCCGCCTCCCACTGGCCGGGATAGCGGCTGAAGATCTCCAGCGCCGCGGCCTGGGCGAAGCCCGAGCGCCGGTGTTTCCGCGCCACGAAGAACTCCGCCATGTTGCGCTCTGTCGGCTGGCCCGAGTGGCCCGTCGCGTTGACCAGCGCAAAGCCCGCCAGCCGCCCCTTGCGGCGCAGCAGCAGCGGGATCGCGCCCGCGTCGCGCCAGTAGGGATCGAGGTCATAGGGCTCGAAGCGGCCGTCCTCATCGATCTCGCCCCGCGCCTCGTCGGCCCAGTGCTCGCTGAAGTCGTGGATGGAGAGCTGGAACAGGGCCTCCAGCACGCCACGCTCGGCGCCCGTCGCCACGGTGATCTCAAGCTCGGTCATCCGGCCCCTAGGCGGCCTTGCGCGACCCGGCGCGGAACAACAGCACCATCAGGCCCAGGAACGGGAGCAGCGACAGCAGGTCGGCCAGGCCGCCGTGGACGAACGGGTTCACCGCCTCCATCAGCCGGGTGATGTCGCGGTCAAAGGTCCCCAGCACGCCGGACGAGAACGCGATGGCGATGCCGGCGATGGCGCCTCCGGCGATATAGCCCGAGGCCATCAGCACGCCGGGGCTGCGGTCCGACTGCGCCGAAAGCTCCGCGTCCGACAGGTCGCCGGTCCCGTCCAGATCGCGGTTGCGGCGATCCACCAGCCAGCGCACCGCCCCGCCGACGAAGATCGGCAGCGACGAGGAGATCGGCAGATAGACCCCCACCGCGAACGGCAGCGCCGGAATGGCGCACATCTCCAGCACCACGGCGATCATCACCCCCAGCAGCACCAGCGCCCAGGGCAGCTGGCGGCTGAGGATGCCCTTGATGATGTAGCTCATCAGGGTGGCCTTGGGCGCGTCGTACTTGGTCACCGTGGTGCCGTCGGGGCGGACCTTCACATGGCCGTTGATGCCCGGGTCGACCTGATAGGCGAGCGTGCCGTCGGCGCGGACCAGGTAGCGGGTCGCCGCCCCGCCGGAGGGATCGGGCTTCTGCCAGACGCGATAGGTCGCCCCGTCGGTCGTGTGCTGCGGCCCCTTCAGCGCCTCGGCGGGCAGGCTGGCGACCGCCGGCGGCGGCAGGACCGCGGGACCGGCCGGGACCGGCACATAGACCGTCGAGGCTTGGTTCAACGCCAGCAGGATGGGCCCCAGCGCCACCGCCGAGGCAAGCGCGCCGACCAGGATCGCCAGCTGCTGCGCGCGTGGCGTCGCCCCCACCAGGAACCCGGTCTTCAGGTCCTGCGACGTGGTCCCGCCGTTGGACGCCGCGATGCAGACGATGCCCCCGACCGACAGCGCGGTGACGTAGTAGGTCGGTCCGGTCCAGCCCAGCAGCAGAAAGATCAGGCAGGTCAGCAACAAGGTCGCCACCGTCATCCCCGAGATCGGATTGGACGACGACCCGACCTCGCCGGTCAGCCGCGACGAGACGGTCACGAACATGAACCCGAACAGCACGATCAGCACCGCGCCCAGGAGGTTCATCCGCAGCGAATGGGCCATCAGGATCGCCGCGACCAGCACCATCACCCCCAGCGCCACCCATTTGAGCGAGATGTCCCGGTCAGTGCGCGGGACGGTCGCCGCGTCGTCAACCTCGCGCCGGCCGCCGAAGTCCGCCACCCCGGCGCGCAGGCTGCGCCAGATGGTCGGCAGGGCGCGGACCAGGCTGATCAGTCCGCCGGCGGTCACCGCGCCAGCGCCGATATAGAGGATATAGGCGCTGCGGATGTCGCCCGGCGACATCTCGCCCACCGGGATCTTCCCGGGCGGGATGACCACGCTCATCGCCGAGCCGAAGAACTGGATCAGCGGGATCAGCACCAGATAGGCCAGCACCCCGCCGCCCGCCATGGCCGAGGCGATCCGCGGGCCGATGATGTAGCCGACGCCCAGCAGCTCCGGCGAAATCTCCGCGGCGATCGAGGCCTTGGCCAGCGGCGCGCCGAACACCGCCTGGGGCGTGTCCTTCCACAGCTTGAAGACGCCGACGCCCAGCTTGTAGGCCAGTCCCAGCCCAAAGCCGGTGACGATGGTCCGCGCGCCGCGCGCCACCTCGGCCTCGGTCTGCGCCTGGCTGGCGTCGGCGCCGAGGGCATGCTCCTCGCGCGTGGCCCCCGCCTTCAGCACCTCGGCGCAGGCGGTCCCCTCGGGGTATTTCAGGATGCCGTGCTGCTCGACGATCAGCGCGCGGCGGAGCGGGATCATCATCAATATGCCCAGCAGTCCGCCCAGGATCGCCACCAGCATCACCCGCGCGATCTCCATGTCGAAGCCCAGGATCATGATCGCCGGCATGGTGACGCCCAGGCCAAAGGCGATGCTCTCGCCCGCCGACCCCGCCGTCTGGACGATGTTGTTCTGCAGGATCGAGGCGCGCGCGACGCCCATCCGTTGCAGCAGCCGGAACAGGGTGATCGAGATCACCGCCACGGGGATCGAGGCTGACACCGTCAGCCCCACCTTGAGCACCAGATAGAGCGACGACGCCCCGAAGATCACCCCCAGGATCGCCCCGGTGATCAGGTGCAGCGCGGTCAGCTCCGGCAGCATCACACTGGCGGGAATGAAAGGTCGGAAAGCGGGTTTGGCGCCGGCGGACTTGGCAACAGGCTTGAAACTGACGTCGGTCACGTAGCGCTCCCCAAAGCGAAGCGCGACTAGAGCATCAGAAGTCCGACGCCGCCAGTCGCGGACGAACTCGTCCTGGGCGCCGAGCCCGGGCCACAGACCCCACCCCCTGTCATCCCGGCCGCCGCGAAGCGGTGAGCCGGGACCCAGGGGTTCAGGCTGTGCGGTCGCCTTTAGGCTGATTACTCGACCAGGCCGTTGAGTTTCCTAAAATGACGTCTTGGCCCGGCTTGTCCGGGCCACCCATGATCTCGGCGCTGAAGGCTGCGCAGCGGCGATTCCACAGACTTGCTTGCCCCATCCGGTGTTCATGGGTCGCCCGGACAAGCCGGGCGATGACGATCAAGAGGGAGGCAAATGAGTTACAAACCGGGGTCCCGGCGCGGCCTTACAGGCCGTCCGGGATTGTCTGTTTGTGGTGGTCTAAGGTTTTGTGTCAGCTAAGCCGAGCCTGGGCCACAGCCCCCACCCCCCGTCATCCCGGCCGCCGCGAAGCGGTGAGCCAGCTCGGCCTCGTTTGACCAACGGTCTATCGGCAGGGCACCGCCGCCCGCGTAGTTGGAAAGGCCACTAGCGGACGCAACGAAGGGCGGAGTGGGGTGGAAGGTGGTCGCGCCCACCCTGCGCCGCATCCCCCGATAAGCGCGCGTTGGCACGCTCAAGCAGTCCCCAGTTGACAAGGCGCTTACATCTGTAATTCATCATGAGGGATGGGTCTCCCTGCGCACGCTCGCTTTGCTGCTGTCGCTCTCGCCGCCCTGGTGCCCTTGCAAGCGTCGGCGGCCACTGCGCTCCGCATCGCGCCCGAACTGCTGCGACCTCATATGGTCCGGCTCGACGACGGGCGCCGGCTGAATTTCCACTGCGTCGGCTCCGGCTCGCCCATCGTCGTTTTCGAGCAGGGTGGCGAGGGGATGATCTTTAACTGGGCCAAGGTGAGCGCGGCCATTTCGGCCGTCACCCGCGTTTGCTTCTACGACCGCGGTGGGTTCGGCTGGAGCGATCCGCCGCGCTATCCTGTGACCGCACTCAGTACAACTGACGATCTCCATGCCCTCCTGCGCCGCAAGCGGATTGGCGGCCCGATTGTCCTGGTGGGCCATTCCGTCGGCGGCTTCTACGCAACGGTGTACGCCGACCGCTTCCCCTCGCAAGTCGCAGGCCTTGTCCTCGTCGATCCCGGGTTCACCGGTCAGAACCTAGCTCCATCACTCGCGGACCAGGCGAACACGCGCCTCGGCGAAGGTTACCTCCTGCGATGCGCCGAGCTCGCAAGGTTGGGCAAGCTGACAACGGCGAATCTTTCCGAGAATCGCTGCTTTCCACTGCCGGACGACGCCTCTGGCGCAGACGAGCGACGCTACGCGCTTCATGCGATCATCGGCCCTAACTGGTACGTGGCCGAGCATTCCCAGTCGGTGAACTATTTCACCGCGGACGAACGATTGAGTGTGTCCCAGCAGCAGGCTCGCGACGTCGCGCGGCCGCTCGCCGACCTGCCACTCATTGTCCTGAGCCGCGAACACTTCGACGGCGCCCCCTGGCGGAGCACCGACGAAAACCAAGCCGCGTTCGCCCGATGGCGCGCCGGCCACGTTGCCCTCGCGGCTCGCTCCTCCCGTGGCCGCCTCGTCGTCGTCCCCGGCTCAGGCCATTTCATCCAGAAGGATCGCCCGGACGCAGTCATCGACGCTGTGCGCGAAGTGCTTGCTACAGTCCGAGCCGATCACCCGTAAGCGGACAACTTCAGGGTCCGCAACGGGTCGTGTGCCGTCGGACTCGGTAAACCAGGAACCAGACATCGGCGAACGTCGAGGCGCTGCCAGTTTCGATGCTTGTTCGACCTTAGCGTTGCTGAGCTAACACATGTCGCGTTGCCCTCATCTTGCCAGACAGGTCTCCCCGAGGTCTCGGCGCGAACCCCGCCTCACCGCACCTCGACGCACTCGACCTCGGCGCCGTTGATCGTCGCCACATCACCCTCAGTCTTGCCCAGCAGGGCGCGGGCCATCGGCGAGACGTAGGAGATGCTGCCCCGCGCCGGATCGGCCTCGTCCTCGCCGACGATGCGGAAGGTCTGGCGGCGGCCATCCTGGCGCTCGATGGTCACGGTGCGGCCGAACTGCACCTTGCCGGCCTGGACCTGAGGCTCGGTCAGCTGGGCCGTGCCGCGCCGGGCGGACCAGTAGCGCAGGTCGCGGGTGGCCCGCGCCATGGCGGTGCGGTCGGCGCTGATCCCGCCCTCGGCCTGGGCGGCCGCATAGGCCGCGCGCGCGCTGGCCAGCTCGGCTTCGATGACGGCCAGTCCCGTGGCGGTCACCAGGTTCGGATGCGCGGAAACCGGCCGGTCCGGCAGGTTCGCCGCCTGGGCCTCGTAGTCTTCCTCGCGGGTGAAGGCGACGGCCATGCCGTCGAACCTAGAGGCGGCGGGGGCGGAACGCCAGTCGCCCTTGCCCCCAGCCCTCCTTGCCCATTGCGCGGCGCGCCGTCGGTGGCCAAGCTGGCGCAACAGGAGAGACGTGAGCATGACCCGGATCACCCGCCGCGCCCTGGCCGCCGCGCCGTTGGCCCTGGCCGCCGCACACGTCGTCGCCGCGCCAAAGCCGCCCGCGCCCGCGCCCGTCTCGCCCTGGCCGGACGCCACCGCGCTCGCCGCCGACATCCGCGCGGGCCGGCTCTCAGCCGCCGAAGCCGTGTCGGCCGCCATCGACCGGGCCGAGGCGCTGCAGAGCACGCTGAACATCATCGTCAATTCCGACTTCGACCGGGCGCTGGCCAAGGTGCGGGCCGGAACCCCCGCCGGCCCGTTCGGCGGCGTGCCGTTCCTGGTCAAAGACCTCAACGACTATGTGGGCCTGCCGACCCGCAACGGCTCGCGGGCCATGCGCGCGGCCCCGCCGGCGACGACCCAGGCGCCCTATATCGACGCCTTCGACCGCGCCGGCCTGGTGGTGATCGGCAAGTCGGCGACGCCGGAGTTCGGCTTCCTGCCGACCACCGAACCGGTGGCCACGGGACTGACCCGCAATCCCTGGGATCTCACCCGCTCCTCCGGCGGCTCCTCGGGAGGCTCGGCCGCGGCGGTGGCGGCCGGTGTCGTGCCGGCAGCGCACGCCAACGACGGCGGCGGCTCGATCCGCATCCCGGCCAGCAACTGCGGGCTGTTCGGCCTCAAGCCCTCGCGCGGCCGGATGATCGGGACTGAGGGCGAGACCCGGATCAGCGACCTGAGCGTCGAACATGTGCTTTCGCGCAGCGTCCGCGATTCGGCGGCGATCTTTGCCCTGACCGAGGACAGCGGGCCCCGCGCCCGGTTCCCGTCCACCGGCTTCGTCACCGGCCCCGGCAAGCGGCGCCTGCGGGTCGGGGTGTTGATGGAAAACGGCCAGGGCCACAGTCCGACCCCGGAGGTGGTCGCCGCCACCGATGCCGCGGTCAGGTTGCTGAGCGGGCTTGGCCACCATCTGGAGCCGACCCGTCTGCCCTACGACGGCCGCCAGTTCGGCGACGACTTCCTGCTGCTGTGGGCGGACGGCGCCAAGGACCTCGCCGACCAGCTGGCCGCCACGATGGGCCGCGCCCCGGACCTGGAGGTGCTGGAAGCCTTCAGCCTCGGCATGGTCGAGCTGGCGCGCAAGTCAGGGCCGGCGTCTGTGGAGGCGGCGGTCCGGCGGCTGACCGCCAATGCGCTGGCCTACGACACCTGGTTCCCGGCCCACCAGTTCGACGTGGTGCTGTCGCCGGTGCTCTCCTCGCCGCCGCCGCTGCTGGGCGAGGTCGGGCCGGGGGTGGCCTTCGACACCCTGGTCCCGCGCCTGACCGAATATGTCGGCTACACCCCGATCCACAACATCGCCGGGGCGCCCTCGATGAGCCTGCCGCTCTATTGGACTGAGGCCGGCCTGCCGGTGGGAACCCTGGTCTCCGCCCGCGCCGGCAATGAGCGCACGCTGTTCGAGCTGGCCTACGAACTGGAAGCCGCCAACCCCTGGGCCCACCGCATCCCGCCGGTGCATGGCTGACATCGTCCCGTCCCGCGCCGCGGGACAGGGGGACCGTTCGCCGACCCCGGCGAAGGCCGGGGGGAAGAGCGGAGGGCGGGAAGGGCAAGCCCCAAGCTCAGCGCCGGCCCCAGCGCGACCTTTCCGAAATCACGGCGCCCAAAGCGGACCCGATCAACGGCGGCAGAGGGGAAGGCGGACGCGCTCTCCAGCGTTGAACCGGTAGGCTTTATGTAAATGCCGCGAAGCCTCGGATCGGCGAAACCGGCTCGTGAACCTTGCGCACGAGCAGGTCTGACTCGGGCGCGCCGCCCCGCAGACGGGCGAGCCAGTCCTCTGGATCGAACTCGACGCCCACCGGATTCAGAGACATCTGCTCGCCGCGGATAAAGGCGTTGCAGCCGTCGCTGGCGAACGCGTCGACCTGGAACTCCATCTGGTTGCCGTCGGGGTCGGCATAGTACAATGACGCCGTGAGCCCGTGGTGCACGCACCAGTACGGCGCGATACCCTTCGCCTTAAGCTCAGCGTAGTTCTCCAGCAGATCGCGAACCGATGCGTTGGTGTAGGCGACATGGTCGACACCCACTGCGCCGCGCCTGTCGGTCTCCGGCGTTCCATTCGGATCGACCACCGCCAGGTTGAGAAACGCGAACCTGTGATGCTCGTCGTCGTAGGTCAGGAACGCCAAGGCGGGGTTCTCATGCTGCACCCTCGCGCCGAACACCGTCTCATACCATCCGATCACCTCTTCGAAGCGGCGGGTGCGATAGACAACGTGAGCGAACTTTATCGGCTTGCGGGTCAAGTTGAGGCTCCCGGTTGGTGTCGCAATTGCCGCGGGGGGTTGCGGGCCCGATGGGTCAACGATGATTGTAAAGCTTGGGCTGGTCCGCTGCAATCTCCGCGACGGCCAACGCACGTGCCGCGGGAGAGGAAGTCAGGCCGCGACCAGCCCCTGCAGCCGGGCGGCGATCTCGCGCACCCGTTCGGGGCCGCCCAGCAGCTGGCGGTTGAGGCCGATCCGCTTGAACCAGAAGTGCAGGCCGAGCAGGTCGGTGATGCCCATGCCGCCGTGCACCTCCGTCGCGGTGCGGGCCACGAAGCGGCCGACCTCCGACGTCAGGGCCTTGGCGTGGGCGGCCATCAGCGAGGCCTCCGTCAGGCCGGCGTCGAAGGCGTAGGCCGCGTACCAGACCAGCGACCGGCAGGGCTCGAGCTCGGCGGCCATCTCGGCGCACAGGTGCTTGACCGCCTGGAACGAGCCGATCGTGCGGCCGAACTGGCGGCGTTCCTTGGCATAGGCGACGGCCTTGTCGAGCATGGTCTGGGCCGCACCCAGAGTATCGGCGGCGATCAGCACCCAGGCCGCGTCGCGCAGAGCCGACAACAGGCCCGGACTCCCGCCGAGCGGCTCGGCCGCCACGTCGTCGAAGCTCAACTCCGCCAGCCGCCTAGTCTCGTCCAGGCCCGGCATGAAGGCGCGCGTCAGGCCCGACGCGTCGCCCGCCACCAGATGCAGTCCGCCGCTCACATCGCCGACCACCAGCAGGCCCGCCGCCAGCCCGCCCGGCACGAACAGCGCCTTGCCGTTCAGCCTGCCGCCGCCGGCCGCCACCCCCGCCCCGTCCCGCGCGCCGGCGACGGTTTCCGAGATCGCCACCGCCGCCTGGACCTCGCCCGAGGCCAGCTTCGCCAGCCACGCCGCCCGCTGCTCGGCCGATCCGCCGCGCAGCAGGGCGATGGGCGCCAGCACCGCGCCCAGGAACGCCACCGGCGCCACGGCCGCGCCCAGCGCCTCGGACGCCAGCGCAGCATCCAGCAGCGACAGGCCAAGCCCGCCGGCGTCTTCCGGCACGCCGATCCCCGCCAGCCCGAACTCGGCCAGCGCCCGCCAGACATCTTCCCCATTGTCGGTCGGGTCGCTCGCGAAGGCGCGCACGCGGCCGAGCGGACTGGCCTGGGCCACGGTCCCTACCAGACTCTCCTGCATCATCCGCTGGTCGGGGGAGAGTGAGAATTCCATCGCTCAGGCCGCCGCCGGCTTGGGTTCGCGCGGCAGGCCCAGGCCGCGCTCGGAGATGATGTTCTTCTGGATCTGCGCCGTGCCGCCACCGATGATCAGGCCCAGATCGAACATATAGTTCCACTGCCAGCGGCCCTGGGCCCGCAGGTGCGGCCCGTCGTGATAGAGCACGCCGAGCTCGCCCAGTGCATCGATCGCCAGCGCCGCCAGCTGGTGATTGAGCTCGCAGCCCTGCAACTTGACGATCAGCCCGGCCAGGCCCGCCGGTTCCTGCGTGAGCTGTGAGGTCAACAATCTCAAGCCATTGAATTTCATTGACAAGACCCGACCCTGCAGATCCATCAGCCGATCCCGGAAGATCGGGTTGTCGACCACCCGCTGACTGTCGACCGTTTCGCTTTTCATCAGCTCGATCAAGGCGTTGAGCCGGGCTTCTGTGGCATTGGGATCGCCCAGCATGCCGCGCTCGTGCTTCAGCGTCGTATTGGCCACGAACCAGCCGCGCCCGCGGCCGCCGACCACCTGGTCCTGGCCCACCCGCACGTCGGTGAAGAACACCTCGTTGAACTCGGCGCCCCCGGTCTTGGTCTTCAGCGGCCGCACCTCGATGCCGGGCGTGTTCATCGGGATCAGCACATAGGAGATCCCCTCGTGCTTGGCGGCGTCCGGCTCGGTGCGGATCAGGGCGAACATCATCTGCGCGGCGTGCGCGGTGCTGGTCCAGATCTTCGAGCCGGAGATCACGAAGTCGGTCCCGTCCTCGACCGCCTTGGTCCGCAGGCTGGCCAGGTCCGACCCCGCCCCCGGCTCGGAATAGCCCTGGCACCAGACGATCTCGCCGCGCAGGGTCGGGCCGATCCAGCGGGTCTTCTGATCCTCCGAGCCCACTTCCAGCAGGGTCGGGACCAGCATCGAGACGCCCTGGTTGGCGATGCCGCGCGGGGCGCCGGCGGCGATGAATTCCTCGGCGATGATCCGGCTCTTCAGCAGGTCAGGCTCGGCGCCATAGCCGCCGTAGGCCCGCGGGATCGTGCGCGCGGCATAGCCCTCGCCGATCAGCAACCCCTGCCAGGCTTTCGGATCCCGCGCCGCCCCCCCGGCGAAGTCGCCGGCATGGGCGCCGAGGAACGCGCGCACCTCGCCGCGGAACGTCGCCATCTCCGGCGTTTCGTTGAGGTCCATGGTTTTGGCTCCCTGGCGCCCAGGTGAGCGCGTTTGCGGCGTCGGCGCAACGGCGCCGCAACGTCAGCCTGGGGCGCCGGCGCGCGGCGCCTATCTCGGCCGGCCGGAGAATCCCGCCGCGGTCCGCAGGGCGTCGGCATCCAGCAGCTTGCCGTCCAGCATGACCACCCGGGTCTGGCGCAGATCGCCGATGCGCGCCGACGGATCGCCCTCGACCAGCACCAGATCGGCGGTCTTGCCGACCTTGATCGAGCCGGTGTGCGTCTCCTGGCCTACCAGGGTCGCGGGCGCGATCGTGGCCGCCGCCAACGCCTCGGCGGGGGTGAACCCGGCCTGGACATAGATTTCCAGCTCGTGGACGAGCTCCAGCCCGGACCCATCGGTGCCGGCGACGATCGGCACGCCGGCCTGGTGCATCTTCCCCAGCAGCCCGACCATCTTGGCCCAGCTGGCGCGGTAGTCGGCGCGCGTCAGGTCCTTGGGCACGGCGAAGCCGCCGGCCCGGAACCCACGCTCGATGGCCGGCGGCAGGATTCCGATGAAGGGCGCATAGGACGGGCTCATGTCGCCATTTTCCGGAACATAGAGACTTTCGAAGGCCACCATCGTCGGGTCGCTGTAGACGTGCTTCCTAGCCATCGTCCCGACGATCTGCCGGATCGCCGGCCCGTCGAGATCGACGTCCTTGGCGTAGCGGCCCGGACCCTCGAACCGGGCGATCCCGTTGGACACCGGCAAGAGGCTCGCGGGAAGGGCCTGCATCATCACCCAGTTGATGTGGGTGACCTCGTCATAGCCGTCGTCGATGGCCTCCATGGTGCGGATGCCGGCCGGAATATGCCCGTGCACATGCAGCCCCAGCCTGTGCGCCTCGGCGATGGCGGCGGGCAGCCAGGCGGGGTTGAAGGTGCCGTAGAACTTGATCCCGGTGAAGCTGTTGGCCTTGGCCCGGTCGATCAGGGCGATGGCCTCGGCCTGACTGGTCGCCACATTGGCCACCTGGGCGGTGTAGGGGCCCTTTCCGTCGATGAGGGACGACGGATAGACGTGCGGGAACAGCAGCTTGCCGGCGGCGGCGCGGGCGCGCCGGTCGAGGGTCAGCAGGTCGTTGTTGCCCGGATCGCGCACCGAGGTGACGCCCAGCGACAGCTCCAGCGGACCCGTATAGTCGTCGCCCACGTGCATGTGGCAGTCCCACAGGCCGGGCACGAGGGTCTTTCCGCGACCATCGATCACCTGGGCGTCGGGCGGCGGCTTGACCGAGCTCGCCGCGCCGACGGCGACGATCAGGCCCTTGTCGACCACCACAGTCCGGTCGGCGAGGAATCGCCGCCCCTCGGCATCGAACATCCGCACGTGGGTGAAGGCCACCGGTCCGGTCGGGACCTTGACCAGAGACTTGAACAGCCTGGGCGCCTCGGCGGCCATGGCGGCGGCCTGGGCCGCCTCCAGCTTCGCCAACTCGCCGGCGTAGGCCTCGGGCAACCAGGCGACGACCGAGGTGGTCCCGAAGAACCTGTCGCGCGCGTCCGCCCAGATCGGAATCGGCGAGTTGGAAAGGCCGCTGACGGCCCACAAGGTTACGGTCTGTTTCGCGACGCCCTCCCCTACCTCCACCGAGGTCAGGCGGGTCGCCTTGGCCTTGCCGCCGGGCAGCAGCGCCAGCGTCTTGCCGGGCGCGGCCAGCAGCCGTTCCAGGAACCAGCCGTTGGTGTCGATCGGGCCGCCCTGCGCGATATAGAAGGCCGGCGAGGCGTAGGCGGCGTGGCCGGCGTCGATGGGACTCGTCCAGGTCGCGGTCCCGCCGCTCAGCGTGAACGTCTCGGCCGCATCGCCCTGCGGTGTGACGCCGCGGATGACCATGCTGGCGGCCATGCCGTCGGGACCGCTCCTGCCCGCCATATCCTGGTCCCAGACCTGGCCGCGCAGGTTCCAGGTCTCGCGCGCCATGCGCACGCCGTCCGACGTCACCCATGCCCAGGAGTCGCCGTGTTTGCCGGCGGTGGACTCGATGATGAAGTGGGTGGCGCCGGCCGGCGGCGCGGCCAGATCGGCCGCCGGTGTCTGGCCGAACGCCGCCGAAGACAGCAATGCGGCCAGGCAGCCCAGAACGACTTTGGCGCGCATGACGGCCCCCGTTTTCGCCCACCTCCGCGTGGACCGGATGCGGTTCTGCGACGCCGGGGGGGGCCGGGGCAAGACCCTTGCGCCGGCCTTGCGACGGGCGGTCTATTTCCCGGTATAGAAGACGCAGAGCTTGTTGCCGTCGAGGTCGCGGAAATAGGCGCCATAGAATCCGTCCATCCGCTGGCCGGGCGCCCCCTCGTCGGCCCCGCCCGCCGCGAGCGCGGCGGCGTAGGCGGCGTCGGCGACTTCGCGGCTCCCGGCCCGGACGCCAAACATCGAGCCGTTGCCGACGGTGGCCGGCTGGCCGTCATAGGGCGTGTTGATCGCCAGCATCGCCTCATCCCCGGCGCCGTAGAACTGCATCCGCTCGAAGGCGATCGTGCGCCTGCCGCCGAGCGCGGCCATCACCGGATCATAGAAGCCCCGCGCGCGGTCCAGGTCGTTGATGCCGATGGTGACGTAGCCAATCATGACGCTTCCCCGTTTTGTCGATCCGCCGCCACCTTAGTCGATGACCCGCGCGGAACCGCAAGCGGCGCGTGGACGAAGCCCGCGATCTGTCGTCAACTCCGCGAAACCGGCGGAGGGGGAAGATCATGGGCAGGATCGGCAAGGCGTGGGTTGGCATGCTCATGGGAAGCTGGATCGCCACCGGCGCGGGGGCGCAAGGGGCGCCGGTCTCGACCTCGGTGACGCAGCAGGCCTGGACCGTGGCCGGACTGGCCGCGCCGGCGCGGATGGTCATCGACCACTGGGGCGTGCCGCATATCTATGCCGCCTCCAGCCGCGACGCCTTCTTCCTGCAGGGCTACAACGCCGGCCGCGACCGGCTGTGGCAGATTGATCTTTGGCGCAAGCGCGGGCTGGGCCGGCTGGCCGCCAGCTTCGGCCCCGCCTACGTGGCTCAGGACCGGGCCGCCCGCCTGTTCCTCTATCGCGGCGACATGGCCGCCGAATACGCCGCCTACGCGCCCGGCGCGCGCGAGGCGGTCCAGGCCTTCACCGCCGGCGTCAACGCCTATGTCGGCGAGGTGCGCGCGGGCAAACGCCCGCTTCCCGTCGAGTTCAAACTGACCGCCAGCCAGCCCGAGCCCTGGGGCCCGCAGGACGTGCTGCGGATCCGCAGCCACGCCCTGGTGTCCAACGTGACGTCGGAGGTGGCCCGCGCCCAGGTGGTCTGCGCCGCCGGGCTCGCCGCCGACCGGCTGCGCCGCAAGCTGGAGCCGGACCACACCACGGTCGTGCCCGCGGGCCTCGACCCCTGCGCGATCCCCGCCGACGTGCTGAAGGACTATCTGCTGGCCACCGGGACCGTCAGCTTCGAGGCCCTGGCGAGCCGCGGGCGCACGGCCAAGGCGGACCCTCAGGTGCAACTTGCCGCCGCGCTCAGCGCCTTTCAGACCGAGGGCTCCAACAACTGGGTGATCGCGCCGGCGCGCACCGCCACCGGTCGGCCGATCCTGGCCAACGACCCGCACCGGCCGGTCGGCGTTCCCTCGCTGCGCTACATCGTTCACCTGAACGCGCCGGACCTGGACATCATCGGCGCCGGCGAACCCGCCCTGCCCGGCGTCTCCTTCGGCCACAACGACGACATGGCCTGGGGGCTGACCATCTTCTACATCGATCAGGAGGACCTCTACGTCTACGAGACCAGGGGCGACACCTATCGCTACCGGTCCGGTTTCGAGCCGATGACCGTGGTCCGCGAGACGGTCGAGGTGAAGGGCCAGGCGCCGCGCCAGGTGACACTGAAATTCACCCGCCACGGCCCGGTGATCGACGAGACGCCTGATTCCGGACATGGGGCCCACGCCTTCGCGCTGCGCACCGTCTGGAACCAGCCGGGCGCGTCCGGCTACTTCGGCTCCTCGCGGATGTGGCATGCGAAATCCTGGGCCGACTTCAAGGCCGGGCAGGAAGCCTGGGGCAGCCCGCCGCTGAACCTCGTCTATGCCGGCGTCGATGGCGAGATCGGCTGGTCGGCGGCGGGCCTGACGCCGGCCCGGCCCAACTGGGACGGCCTGCTGCCGGTGCCCGGCGACGGGCGCTACGAGTGGGCGGGCATGATGCCCGAGGCCCAGCTGCCGAGTTCCCGCAATCCGGTCGAGGGATTCTTCGCCACCGCCAACGAGATGAACCTGCCGGCCGGCTATCCCGCCGAGGCGCGGAAGATCGGCTTCGAATGGGGCGACCGCTCGCGGATCACCCGGATCAGGGAGGTGCTGGCGGCCACGCCAAAGGCCACGCTGGCCGACTCCATGGCCCTACAGACCGACAGCCACGACGCCCTGTCGCGACGAGCCATCGCGCTTTTGGCCACCGCCGCCTCTCCCGACCCCGACGTGACCCGCGCCATCGCCCTGCTGAAAGCCTGGGACAATGACGAGACCGTGGGCAGCGTCGCGGCGACCCTCTATCAGGTCTGGTCGATCAACCACCTGGGCCACACCGTGGTCGCCGCGGTGACGCCGGCCGCGGCGCGGACCCTGGTCGGCTCGGGCCAGCTCGACGCGGTGATCAGCTATCTGGAGACCCCTGGGGCCGCGCCGATCCGTGACCGGCTGCTGCTCGCCAGCCTGGGCGCGGCGGTCGCCGAGCTGAAGAACCGGCTCGGCCCCGACATGTCGACCTGGACCTGGGGCCGGCTGCACCACGCCGACTTCTCACCCGCCGTCGCCGTCCTGGCCGACGGCCAGCTGGCGGCCCGGATGGGCACGGGCAGCCTGCCGATCCCCGGCTCGGCGTCCAGCCCGCGCGCCGCCACCTACCGCCCCGGCGACTTCGCCCAGATCGCCGGCGCCTCGGTCCGGCTGGTGATGGACGTCGGCCAGTGGGACAATTCCGTGGCCGTCAACACCCCCGGCCAGTCTGGCGACTCCTTGAGCCCCCACTACCGCGACCTCTTCCCGCTGTGGGCCGCCGGCGCCTACGTCCCCCTGGCCTTCAGCCGCGCCGCGGTGGACGCACAGGCCGAGACGGTAGTGACCCTGACACCCGCGCCATAGGTCGGGCAGCGGGCCTTCTCCTCCGCCCAGATTGATCCACGCCAGGTGGGAAGGGCTGCCGGGCGTTGGCCCGACAGGGCGATTTCACCGCCACGGTGCAGCCTCCGCGTAACAGGCTTTCCGACGGAAGGCCCTCAGACCCGCCCGGTCACCGGGATCAGGGCGCCGGTGACGGCGCGGGCGTCCTCGCTGGCCAGGAACAGCATCACCGAGGCCAGGTCGCCCGGCGCCACCCAGCTGGCGAAATCGGCGCCTGGCATGTCGGCGCGGTTGGTCGGCGTGTCGAGGATCGAGGGCAGCACCGCGTTGACGGTCACCCCGTCGGGCTTCAGCTCCTCGGCCAGGGCCTCGGTCAGGCTGTGCACGCCGGCCTTTGAGGCGGCATAGGGACCCATGCCCAGGGACGCCTTCAGCGCGCCATTGGCGCCGACATTGACGATGCGCCCCGCCGCCGAGCGGCGCAGATGCGGAATCGCTGCGCGGCAGGCGTTGGAGCAGGTCTGGACGTTCATCAGGAACAGCCGCTTCCACGTCTCGCCTGTGGCGCCCTCGACCTTCTCCCACGAAAAGCCCCCGGCGATGTTCAGCAGGGCGTCGAGCCCGCCGAAGCGGTCAGCGACCGCGTCGATGGCGGCCCCCGCGGCATTGGCGTCGGTCAGGTCCACGCCACCTTGGAAGAAGACATCGGCCCCGACAGGCGCCGCCGGCGGCGACGGCGCGAAGTCGATCAGCGCCAGCCGCCAGCCCTGTTCGGCTGCCGCCACGGCGACCGCGGACCCCAGCACGCCCGACCCTCCGGTGATGGCGATGATGCGTCCGGCCATGGTGGCTGACCCTTAGGTTGAAGACCTAGTCACTCGAACCCTCAAACCTGTCATCCCGGCCGGAGCGCCGGGACCCAGGGGGTTCAATCTGCGCGGTTGTTCTGGGTCCCGGCGCGGCCTGTCGGCCGTCCCGGATGACGGAGCGAGTTTAAGTCTCCGCCACTCCCCTAGTAAAATTTGGCTCTGTCCCTAAAGCCGCTCCACGATGGTCACGTTGGCCATGCCGCCGCCTTCGCACATGGTCTGCAGGCCGTACCGCTTGCCGCGCGCCTTCAGGGCATGGATCAGGGTGGTCATCAGCTTGGTTCCCGAGGCGCCCAGCGGGTGGCCGAGCGCGATGGCGCCGCCGTTGACGTTGACCCGGTCCGGATCGGCCTTCAGGTGCTGGATATAGGCCACCGGCACCGAAGCGAAGGCCTCATTGACCTCGAACAGGTCGATGTCGTCGATCGACATGCCGGCCTTCTTCAACGCCCGCTCGGTGGCCGGGATCGGGGCTTCCAGCATGATCACCGGGTCGTGGCCCAGCAGCGACAGGTGATGGATCCGCGCCATCGGCGTCAGGTTGTGCGCCTTCAGCGCCTGCTCGGAGACGATCATCACGCCGGACGCGCCGTCGCAGATCTGGCTGGAGGTCGCCGCGGTGATCCGCCCGCCCTCCTGCAACAGCTTCACCGCCCGCATGCCGTCCAGGCTCACGTCATAGCGGATGCCCTCGTCGCTGTCGTGGCGCACCACCGCGCCTTCCTTGTCCAGGCCGTCCAGCGCCAGGATCTCGTCCTTGAACGCCCCGCCCTGGGTGGCGGCGATGGCGCGCTGGTGACTGAGATAGCCGAACGCGTCCAGCTGCTCCTTGGTCAGGCCGGACTTGGCCGCGACCATCTCGGCGCCCGCGAACTGGCTGAACTGGATGTTGGGATAGCGGTCCTCCATCCGGGGGCTCTTGGGCAGGCCCATGCCGGCGTTGGCCGGCAGCACCACCGACATGCCCATCGGCGCGCGGGTCATGCTCTCCACGCCGGACGCGATCACCACGTCCATGGTCCCGCTCATCACCGCCTGGGCGGCGAAATGCAGGGCCTGCTGCGAGGATCCGCACTGGCGGTCGACACTTGTGCCGGGCACGCTTTCCGGCAGCCGCGAGGCCAGCACCGCGTTGCGCGCAATGTTGGTCGACTGTTCGCCGGCCTGGGTCACGCACCCCATGATCACATCCTCGACCGCGGCCGGGTCCAGGCCGGTGCGGACCATCAGCTCGTCGAGCACCGAACCGGCCAGGTCGGCGGGATGCCACCCCCGCATCCGCCCCCCCTTGCGCCCGCCGGCGGTCCGCGTGGCGGCGACGATATAGGCTTCGGCCATGGCCTGAGCTCCTGATCATGTCGGTGCGCTCTGACCGGCGCGTCCAGATCACCCTAGGACGGCGCCGCTGCGTAAGACAACGCCGGGGTTCTGGAACCTGCGAAAGGGGGCAAGGGCGACCCATCCCTGATCGCGGGTCGCCGTGGATGCTAAACTCAGAACAGCCGAATTTTCAAAGGCGCATTTGCTCAAGCAAGGAAGTTGGCAAGTCGCGATTTCACGGTCGAGAATTGAACAAGCTTGACCTCAAGCCGAGACCGATTCTCGTTCACGGCGCCTCTCGGATCTTCAATGCAATAGAATTACGAAAACGTGACTTGCGGGGCGGGGGGGGGGG
>NZ_JANMBF010000047.1:0-3294 GCF_031360265.1 Phenylobacterium sp. | reverse complement strand
CACCTGGAGATCATCCAGGAGCGGCTGAGCCGCGAGTTCGACCTCGACCTGATCGCGACGGCGCCCAGCGTGATCTACAAGATCGGCCTCAACGATGGCTCTGAGCTCGAGCTGCACAACCCTGCCGACATGCCCGATCCGGTGAAGATCGCCACCATCGCCGAGCCCTGGATCAAGGCCACCATCCTGACCCCGGACGAGTATCTGGGCAGCGTCATAAAGCTCTGCCAGGACCGCCGCGGCGCCCAGCGCGAGCTGAGCTACGTCGGCTCCCGCGCCCTGGTGGTCTACGACCTGCCGCTGAACGAGGTAGTTTTCGACTTCTACGACCGGCTGAAGAGCGTGTCGAAGGGCTATGCCTCCTTCGATTATCAGATCGAGGACTATCGGGTGGGCAACCTGGTCAAGATGACCATCCTGGTGAATTCCGAGCCGGTGGATGCGCTGTCGATGCTGGTCCACGCGGATCGGGCCGAGGCCAGGGGCCGCGGCATGGTCGAGAAGATGAAGGACCTGATCAGCCCGCACATGTTCCAGATCCCGATCCAGGCGGCGATCGGCGGCCGGATCATCGCGCGCGAGACGGTCCGCGCGCTGCGCAAGGACGTCACCGCCAAGTGCTACGGCGGCGACATGAGCCGCAAGCGCAAGCTGCTGGACAAGCAGAAGGCCGGCAAGAAACGCATGCGCCAGTTCGGCAAGGTCGAGATCCCGCAGGAGGCGTTCATCGCGGCGCTGAAGATGGACGCGGATTAGGGCGTCAAGCCGCCGTATAGCCCCCGTCAACAACCAGCTCCGACCCGGTCATGAAGCTCGACTCCTCTGAGGCCAGGAAGACGATGGCGTCGGCGATCTCGCGCGGGACGCCCAGGCGGCCCATGGCATGGCGCGAGATGATCACGTCGCGCAGCTCGTTCTCGTTCTCGGAGTCCCGCAGGACGTTCACCACCATCGGCGTCTCGATGTAGCCGGGGTGGACCGCGTTCACGCGCACGCCCAGCGGCGCGAGCTCCAGCGCCACCGCTTTGGTCAGCATCAGCACGCCGCCCTTGGAGGCGCAGTAGGCGGCGGCGCCCGGCTGGCCCACCTTTCCCAGGATCGACGAGAGATTGATGATCGAGCCGCGCCCGGCGGCGGCCATCGCCGGCGCCACGGCGCGCACGCCCAGGAACGTACCGTCCAGGTTGATGCTGGTGACCCGCCGCCAGCCTTCCAGCGTGGCCTCCAGGATCGGCTGCCCGCCACTGGCCACGCCGGCCGAGTTCACCAGGACGTCGATGCGGCCGAACCGGCTCATCACGGCCTCGACGACCTCGGCCCAGCGCGCTTCGTCGGTGACATCCTGGGTCAGGAACACAGCGGTCCCGCCGGCCGCGAGGATCTTGTCGGCGACGGCCTGCCCGGCCTCGGCCGCCAGGTCGGTCAGCACCACCTCGGCGCCTTCCCGCGCGAGCCGGCGGCCCGTCTCCGCGCCCAGCCCGGAGGCTCCCCCGGTGATCAGCGCCACCTTGCCGTCCACGCGTCCCGTCATTTCGACACTCCCCGTCGCACAAACCTACCCGATCCACCGCATCGCGCGCCGGAACAGGCCCAGCGTCTGGTTGTGCAGCGCGAGACCCGTCGAGACCTCGGCCTTCCCTGCCGCCGCGCGGGCGTGGGTGCCTTCCAGGATGATGCCCAGCTTGTAGCAGGCCAGCACACCGTACCAGTGGATGGCCGTCAGGTCGCGCTCGGTGCGGCCGGCATAGCGGTCCACCAGCTCGGCGGCGGTCGGGAAGCCGTCCCACGGCTTGACCGAGACGTTGCCCGGCTCGGGGCCGTCCAGCTCCGGCCAGGTGGCCAGCAGCCATCCCAGGTCCAGCAGCGGATCGCCGATGGTGGTCAGCTCCCAGTCGACGATGGCCGCCAGGTCCGGGCTGTCGAACCGGTAGAGCACATTGGCCAGGTGATAGTCGCCATGGATGATCCCGGGTTTGAAGCGCTGCGGCCGGTGTGCATCGAGCCAGGCTCCGACCGCCTCGACCCCCTCGATCTCGCCCGGCCCGGCCCAGCCCGGATAGTCGGCGTAGCTGGCGAGCTGCTTCTTCCAGCGGCCGACCTGGCGCTCCAGGAACCCCTCCGCGCGGCCGAAGTCGGCGAGACCCACCGCCACGTGGTCGACGGCGCCCAGGGCGGCGATCCCGTCCGCCAGCGCCAGCCCCATGGCGCGCCGCACCTTTGGGTCGCCGGCGTGGAGCGCGGGCAGGCCTACCGTCGGGTTGAAGCCGTCGATGGGCTCCATCAGGTAGAAGGCCGCGCCCAGCACGTCCTCCTCCGGGCAGGCGGCGATCAGCCTCGGATGCGGTACGTCGGTGTCGGCCAGAGCGCCCAGCACCCGAGCCTCGCGGCGCATGGTCTCGCTGCCGTCCATGTGGGCGACAAGCGGCGGACGGCGCAGCATGAACCAGCGGTCCCCGCGGCGAAACTTCAGCAGGATGTTCTGCGTGCCGCCGGGGGGTCGTGCAGCCTCTTCGATCGGCCCGCGCTCCAGCCCGCGGTCGTCCATCCAACTGGTCAGGCGTCCAAGGTCCACTAGACCACGCCAAGCGTCCAGGGAGGGGGCGGCGGCGCTCATGTGCTGTCCTCCAGGCTGACATTGCCCGCCACACTAGCGCGGCCTTGCGTTGACGTTGGAGCAAGCCGGGAGCGACCGCGACGCCGGCCCCTGCTATGGGCTGGGGATGACCCGACGGATCGCCGGACCGATCGCCTCGTTTCTGCTGGTCTCCGCCGTGGCCTCGCCGTTGCTGGCGCAGGCGCAGAGCCTGGGCGGCCTCAACCCCGAGGTTCTTGCAGGCGTTCTACGGCAGCGTGAGCCTCCATGGCTCGGGTACCAGCCGGGCGCCTCTCCACGGTTGCGAACCTCGCTTTAAGTAGAGTCTCCGGAATCCACATCCCATCGTTCCGGGCGCGCCAATTTCTCTCATCAAATCAATAGCTGTACCCACGGCTTGGGGTCCTGACGCGATCCCTGCCTGTCAGTTTAGGACGGGCCGAAAATGTTAGAGCGCCGATTCACAAGAGAAAAGTGCCCGTTTTTAGGGCGGGGTTTTTCGAGTCTGAGGTTTCCGAAATCTGACGGTCGATCGGCGATGAAGTTCGCGCTCGGCTCTGGCCGGGAGCTGAGGCACAGTGTGACTTGACCGCGTGGGTGGCTATTCGCCAGGATATTGTTTTTATTGTTATATCCAGACAAAAGTCCAGAAAATTGGCGCGCCCGGAACGATTCGAACGTCCGACCCTCAGATTCGTAGT
>NZ_JANMBF010000055.1:0-7615 GCF_031360265.1 Phenylobacterium sp. | reverse complement strand
TGTGGGCGTAGGACGGGTCGAGCGCGTGCTCGGCGTCGACGAAGGCCGCCGTGCCGCCCAGTTTCTGGACCTCGGCCACCACGTGCAGGGCCAGCGTCGTCTTGCCCGAGCTTTCCGGCCCGTAGATCTCCACCACGCGTCCTTTTGGCAGGCCGCCGATGCCCAGCGCCATGTCCAGCCCCAGCGAGCCGGTGGGGACACTCTCGATCTCGACGATCTTGCCCTTGTCGCCCAGCCGCATCACCGAGCCCTTGCCAAAGGCCCGGTCGATCTGGGTCAGCGCCGCTTCCAGAGCGCGCTGCTTGTCACCGTCTTCGCGTGCCACGAGTTTCAACGCCGTTGCCATGTCCAGAGCCCTCTATCCCACGATTCCGCCAACCGGCCCGGCCCAATGGCCAGAGACTCCTGCGTACCGCCTTTGTTCCATGTTCGCAAGATGTTCTTTAAGGACGGGAAGCGGGGGTAAGGCCAGGGCTCGGAGGAGGCACGCTTTGGGCGCCGATCAATGGCGACCTATCCATTTGAGATTGCACGGAGGCGGCTCCCTGGAGGCAATGGGCTCTATGCCGGCGCATCGCTCCGCGGAGAGGCCATGATGGTCGACGGTGAAGGAGAGCAATCCGCTACCTGGCAGCGGCCATCCGGGGCCGCGCTGTCGTCAGCTAGCGAACGGCTGGCGCGCCACGGGCGTCTCGCCCCGCTGATAGATGACCACGCCGTCCTTGATGGTCGTCAGCACCTTCACATCCTTGATCTTCATAGGATCGATCCGTGTTGGGTCGGCGTCGAGGATCACCAAGTCGGCGTACTTGCCAGGCGTGATAGAGCCCTTGATCGTCTCATCGAACTGCTGCCAAGCGGGCCAGAGCGTCAGCGCCTCCAAGGCGGTATCCGGCGAGATCCGTTGACCGGGGCCCAGAACCCTGCCTGAGCGCGTTACGCGGTTCACCGCGCTCCACCAGACATGCATCGCCGACGGAGGAACCACCGGGGCGTCGGTGTGCAGGCTGAAGTCAATGCCCAGCTTCTGGGCAGCAGCGGTCGGGCTGATGAAGGCCGCACGGTCTCGCCCCAGCGTTTCGTCCCGGTGCCAGTCGCCCCAGTAGAAGGTGTGCTCGGCGAAGAAGGTCGGAAAGATTCCGAGGCGGCGGTAGGCGGCAAGCTGATCCTGACGGGTCACCTGAGAATGGACGATCACCGGGCGTGTGGCGCGAGCGTCAGGATGGGCCGCATAGGCCTTTGAGATCGCCGCCAGCACCATGTCGATGCAGGCATCGCCGTTGCAATGGGTCTGAACCTGCCAGCCCCGCCCCATGAACCGATCGTACCAGCCGTCGAGTTCTTCCGCCGACAGCGTGGAGTAACCGCGATAGTCGGCCGCCGCACCCGCCGGCGGGTGCAGGTAGGGCTTGGTCAGATAGGCGGTCTTGCCCTGGGGTGAGCCGTCCTGGGAAATCTTCACACCCGCAAACTTCAGGTGATTTACATAGGGTCCGCCAATGACAACGCCACGGTGGGCGACCCAGTCGTCGACCAGGGTCCATTTCGGGTAAGCCACGACGTCCAGTCTAAGGGCGCCGGCCGCGCTGGCGGCCTGAAGCAGTCCAAGCGCGGGACTGGAGGTCTGGCCGTCCTGCGCCGTCGTATAGCCCTGGCTGGCATAGTAGGTTTGGACCTCGTCAAGCGCTTTGGCCGCCTCGGCCGGTGAAGGCGCCGGTAGCGCCGCCAGGGCCAAGCCGACCGCCTGTTCGTCCAACGCCCCAGTGAGTTGGCCGGCAGCGTCGCGGCCCAAGCGCCCGCCTTTTGGATCGGGCGACGAGGCGTCGAGGCTGAGCCTTTTGAGCGCGGCGTGGTTGCAGCGCGCCAGATGGCCCGAGACGTGGACGACGCATATTGGCCGGTGAGCCGACACAGCGTCCAACTCGGCGATGTTCGGATGGCGTCGCTCCGACATCAGGGAGTCGTCATAGCCGATACCAATGACCATCTGATCGGCGGGCGCGGCGTGGTCAGCGAGGAAGGTCCGCATTGCTTGCTGCAGGCCGGCGATAGATCCGATTGTACCGACCGGGGACGGCGATAGGTCCACGAGACGCCAGATCGCAGCGAGATCGCCGATATGACTGTGCCCGTCCACGAAGCCGGGTGTCATCGTCTTGCCGGTCAGATCAACCACCTGGGTATGCGGGCCACGTAGCGAGGCGATTGCGGAATCGCGGCCGACAGCGAGGATGCGTCCGCCGCCCACCGCGACCGCCTCGGCCCGGGGATGGGCCGCATCGGCGGTGAGGACATGGCCGTGCAGATAGATGACGTCGGGCTCTGCGCCAGCGGCGCAGGCTCCCAGTGGCGAAAGCGCCCAGGCGATTGCCGCGAAGAGTCCCCCGGCGGCGGGGGCCAGCCGGAGCGATCCGCGTCCGCGCGATCCCGCGATCACGAAACCCCCGCGGCATCCCGATACGGGCTGAGGTCCCAGCCGGGGTAGCGGGCCTGGGCGCGGGCCAGGGTGGTGTCGGTCCAGAAGGGGTCGCCGGGACGCTGCACGCCCAGACAGGCGAGCTGTTCGGGGGTGGCGTGGTCGACCAGGCGGGCCCACGGCCGGGTGTGATGGAATTGCCAGGCGGTGTAGCCGATGCTCTCATCGCCCGCGGCCTTGAAACAGGCCATCACCGCGTAGCGGCGCCCGTTCGGCGCGGTCAGGTTGGTGCCGCGGTGATAGACGTCGATCGAATAGGGGATCGCGGTCCCCGCCGGCGACGCACTGGACCGTTCGCGCCGCGCCAGGGCTTTCTGCAGCTTCGACTGGGCGTCGGGGTCGAAGTTCAGCGACGCCTCCGGCCCGGCGATCGCGGCGCTGTCGGGACGCGTCACATAGTGCATGGCGCCGTGTTCGTCGGAGACGTCGGTGAAGTAGCTGAGGATGGTCACCGAATTGCGGGCGGAATCCTCTGACGGCACGGTCAGGGTGTGGTTGGAAAAATCACAGTGGAACGGCTGGTCGTAGTCCGCGTCGCCGGTGAACTTGGCCCAGGCCTGGCACTGATAGAGCTGCACGGCGTCGGTCTTCAGCGCCGCTTTCGCAAAGGCGATCAGCGCCGGGTGCAGGCCGATCAGGTTCAGCGCCGGGGAGCAGTCGAAGGGGATAATCTCGATCGCCTTGAACTGGGCGCCGTTGAAGCGACCGATCTCGTCGGCCTTCTTCTTGTTCATGGGCTGGTCGCCGCCGGCCGTGCGCCCGAACACCGTCTCGAAGTCCGCACAGACCGCCGCAACCTCGTCCGCGCTGAAGAAATCGCGCAGCAGGGCGACCCCGTCGCGCCGCCAGGTCTCGATGTCGTCGGGTCCGAAGCGGTGATCTTCCGGCAGGCGCATCGCTCTGTCTCCCCTCGCCGTCCATCTGGCAGCGGGCATTTAGAGCGCAGCGGGTCACTTGCGTGCAACCCCCGCTGGCGCGATGGCGTAAGACAGCCCCATGACCGCACCCCGTCACATCCTCGTCACCGGCTCCACCCGCGGCATCGGGGCGGCGATCGTCGCGGCGCTGGGCCCGCGCGGCGTGCGGGTGGTCGGACATGGCCGGACAGACGGGGGGCGAGCTGACGCGGACGGGGTGATCGGCGCCGATCTCAGCCAGTCCGGGGCGGCGGATCGGCTGTGGGACGCGGCCCTGGCGCGGCTGGACGGGCGGATCGACGCGGTGGTCAACAATGCCGGGGTGTTCGAGGCCGTGGCGGTGGATGCGCCGGACGCCGAATGGGGGGCGGCCTGGGCGCGAACCCTTCAGGTCAACCTGCAGGCCAGCGCCGACCTCTGCCGGCGCGCGGTGCTGCATTGGCGCGACCGCCAGGCCGGCGGGCGCATCGTCAATGTCGCCAGCCGGGCGGCCTATCGCGGCGACTCGCCCGCCCACTGGCACTATGCGGCGTCCAAGGCCGGGATGGTGGCGATGACCAAGTCGATCGCGCGGGCCTATGCGGCGGAGGCCATCCTGGCCTTCGCGGTCTGTCCGGGGTTCACGATGACCGGAATGGCGCAGGACTATCTGTCGAGCCGGGGCGGGGCGGCGCTGCTGGCCGACATCCCGCTGGGCCGGGTGGCGAGCCCCGAGGAGGTGGCCGACACCGTGGCCTGGCTGGCCCTGGACGCGCCAGCCTCGATGACGGGCGCCGTGCTCGACATCAATGGCGCGAGCTACGTGCGCTAATCTCCCCCCGACCGCCGCAGCAATGCGGCCAGCTCGTCCTGCCAGAAGGCGGCCCAGGTGTGGGTTCCGTGGCCGTGGCCGTCGGCGCGGGCGGGCAGCAGCACGAAGCGGGCCGAACCGATGCGCCGGGCCTGCCGCTCGGCGACGCCCAGCTCCGGCGGGTTGATGAAGTCGTCGGCGGAATTGATCCAGGTCATCGGCGCTGAGATGGCCCCGAGCCCGCCCGACGGGTCATAGGTGCGCGAGGCGTCGAGCTGATAGATCAGGTCGTTGGCCTCGGCGGCGGCGACGCGGGCGGCGGTTTCCCTTGCGGCGTAGGCGTCGACCGCCTCGCGGGTCGGCAGGGCCAGCTGCATCGGCCAGGGCGCCGCGCCGGCCAGGATCAGCAGGTCTTCAGCGGTCCTCAGGCCCTGGACCGGCGGGGTCGCATAGTCACCGCCCTGCCAGGCGGGATCGGCCTTGATCGCCGCGATAGCCATCTGCCGCCACAGCCGGTTGCGGCCGGCGATCGGCGCGGGCAGGCAGGCCAGCGGCATCAGCGCCGCGGCCGCGTCCGGCCAGGTCTGCGCCCAGACAAAGGCGTGCATGCAGCCCATGGAGGTCCCCAGGATCAGCCGCAGCTTGCCGACCGCCAGCCCCTGCGTGACCAGGGCGTGCTGGGCCGCGGTCATGTCGGCATAGTCATAGTGCGGGAAGCGGGCGCGCAGGCCGTCCGACGGCTTCGACGAGCCGCCGTGGCCGATGCCGTCGGGCATGACGATGAAGTATTTCGCCGGATCGAGCCGGCCCCCCGGCGCGAACAGCACGTCGGCGAACTGCGGCGCCAGGAACTGCGTCCCGGCCCCGCCGGTGCCGTGCAGCAGGAGGACGGCGTTGACCACCTGGCCCGCCCCGTCGCGCCGCGGCTGGCCCAGGGTGCGGGAGTGGATGCGCAGCCGCGCCAGGCGCTCGCCGGAGCGGAAATGGAAGTCGGCGATCGTGAAGTCGGCTTCCCTTGGCGCAAGGGTCGCGTGCGACGCCGGCTGGGCGCGCGCACCGGGCGTCGCCAGGGCCAGCGCCGCCAGGCCCGCCAGGCCCAGGATCCGCAGCCGCCCACCGATCGATCCGCGCGTCCGCATTGGCGTCCAGCCTCCCTGAGAACCCCGAGCCTACCCGTCCCTGGACAGGGGTGGAACCGCCCCGGGCGGAACCTGCGCCATGCAGCGGGCGTTGTGTGGACCAAAGGGACGGACAGGATGTCTAGGACCCAGGAGTTCCAAATGCGCAAACACCTTCTCGTCGCCGGCATCGCGCTGGCGACCCTCATACCGTCGCTGGCCATGGCTCAGCAGACCTGCGAGCAACGCAGCAACAACCGCACGGCGGGCACGGCTGTCGGCGCCATCGCCGGCGCCCTGCTGGGCAGCGCCGTCGCCGGCCACGGGGAGAAAGGCACGGGCGCCATCGTCGGCGGCATTGGCGGCGCGGTGATCGGCAACCAGATCGCCAAGGGCGATCGCGACTGCACGCATGCCTATGGCTACTACGACAGCAATCGCCAATGGCACGCCAACGACGTGACCCGCGAGAACGCTTCGGGCTACTACGACCGTGACGGCCAGTGGGTCGCCGGCGCGCCGAACGGCTACTACGACAACCGGGGTCGCTGGGTGGCTTCCAACAAGCCGGCCTCGACCGCCGGCTACTACGACTCCGACGGCCATTGGGTGCCGGCGTCGGCCAGCGGCTACTATGCTGCCAACGGCCAGTGGGTCGCCGGCTCGACCAGCGGGCACTGGGAGAACGGCCGCTGGGTGGCCGCGCCCGCCACCGGCCACTACATGGCCGACGGTCGCTGGATGGCCGGCGAGGCCATGGGCCACCGCGACGCCAACGGCGTCTGGATCGCCGACGCGCAGCCGGGCTACTACGACACCAACGGCCGCTGGAGAGCCGGCACGGCCACGGGGTACTATGACGCGCAGGGTCGCTGGGTCGCCACGGCGGCCTCGGCCGGCGCCTATGGCTCACAGGCCAACTACGAGTCCCCGTCCAACACTCAGCGCCGCGATGTCCGCAGCCGCGAGGCCTGGCTCGAACAGACCATCCAGCGCGACGTGAGCACCGGATCGCTGAGCCGCTACGAGGGCGACCGGGCGCTTCGCCAGCTCGCCGACATCCGCCACGAGGAAAAGCGCATGAGCCGCCGTCACGGCCAGCTGCGCGGTCGCGACGAGGCCTACATCCAGGCCAAGCTGGACGACCTCAGCACTCGCGTCCGCGCCTCACGCCAGGACTGACCACTCTCGCTCGACGGCATTCGGGTCCCTGGCGCAAGCCGGGGACCCGTTTTCGTCGGTGCAACGGGTCTCAGACCCAGGTCCTAGTAGCGCTGGGCGACGGCGGCCACGCCCCACTTGGGCGGTGGCGGAACGTAGGTGCGGAACGCCTCGATCGCCTCGGCAGTGCTGTCAGCGTAGATCAGCATGTCCACATAGGGCTGCGCCAGAAACCCCCGGTCGGCCATCTGCTGCACGGTCTGGCGCATCAGGTCGTAGTAGCCACTTACATTCACGAACCCGCAGGGCTTGGCGTGGAAGCCCAACAGGGCCCAGGTCCATTGCTCGAAAATCTCCTCAAAGGTCCCCGGTCCGCCCGGCAGGCAAAGGAATCCGTCGGCAAGCTCGGCCATGGCCCATTTGCGCTCGTGCATCGAGTTCACGATCCTGAGCTCGGTCAGCCCTTTGTGGCCGATCTCCTGGTCGACAAGGTCCGCTGGCATGACGCCGATCACCCGGCCGCCGGCGGCCAGCGCCGCGTCGGCTACCGCGCCCATCAGGCCCACCTTGCCGCCGCCGTAGACAAGCGTCAGGCCTTGGCGGGCGATCACGGTTCCCGCGGCGATCGCTTCATCGCGAAAGGCGGGGTCGTTGCCGGAAGCCGAGCCGCAGTAGACGCCGATGCTCTTCAACGCCAGATCCACCTGCGAACCACGAAACCAAGGGGCGATCCAGTAGGCCGATTGCGACCTTCTGTCACTGGGCGGCTGGCCTACCGGCCTTTCGCCCGCTACATAGCTAAAACGGGGCGCCAAAATCGGCGGCCGGGCGCCGTTGCATGCGGCGCAAGACTCTATCTCGGTTAGGTCAAGCGAATGTCGAGCGGCACGGTCAAGTGGTTCAATACCGCCAAGGGTTTCGGGTTCATCCAGCCCGACGACGGCGGAAGCGATGTCTTCGTCCACATCTCAGCGGTCGAACAGGCGGGCCTGCGCGGCCTGAATGAAGGCGATCTGGTCAATTTCCAACTCGAGCAGGATCGACGATCCGGCAAGCTTTCGGCGGGCCAGCTGGTGGTCACCGGCCAGGGCGCGGCTCCGGCGCGCAGCGGCGGGGGCGGGGGCGGGTTCGACCGTCCGCGCGGCGGCGGCGG
>NZ_JANMBF010000035.1:0-10246 GCF_031360265.1 Phenylobacterium sp. | reverse complement strand
CGACAACGTCATCGCCGTCGACCGCAAGGGCGTGCTCTGGCGCGGCCGGCCCGAGGATATGAGCCAGTGGAAGAGCGCCCATGCCGTCGACACCGACGCCCGCGACCTCACCGACGCCATCAAGGGCGCCGACGTGTTCATCGGCCTGTCGGCCAAGGGCACCCTGACCCAGGACCACGTGAAGACCATGGCGGCGCGGCCGATCATCTTCGCGATGGCCAATCCGGACCCGGAGATCACGCCTGAGGAAGTCCACGCCGTGCGGCCCGACGCCATCGTCGCCACCGGCCGCAGCGATTATCCGAACCAGGTCAACAACGTGCTGGGCTTTCCCTACATCTTCCGCGGCGCCCTGGATGTGCGCGCCCGGCGGGTGAACATGGAAATGAAGATCGCCTGCGCCAACGCCCTGGCGATGCTGGCGCGCGAGGATGTGCCCGACGAGGTGGCCGCCGCCTATCACGGCGCACAGCTGAAGTTCGGGCCGGAGTACATCATCCCGACGCCGTTCGATCCGCGTTTGATCTCCTATATCCCGCCGTTCATCGCCCAGGCGGCGATGGACACCGGCGTGGCCCGCAAGCCGATTGAGGACATGGACGCCTATCGCGCCTCGCTGGCCCAGCGGCTGGATCCCACGGCGGCCTTCCTGCAGAAGCTGCAGGGCGCGGTGATGTCGGCCCCGCCGCGCAAGATCGTCTTCGCCGAGGGCGAGGAACTGAGCGTGATCCGGGCGGCCTATGCGTTCCAGTCGGCGGGCCTTGGCCAGGCGGTGCTGGTCGGCCGTGAGAACCTGGTCCACGAGAATATGCGCCTCGCCGGGCTGGACCCGCTGGAAACCGGGATCGAGGTGATCAACGCCCGACTCTCGCCGTGGAACGACGCCGCCGTCGACTATCTTTATGGCCGTCTGCAGCGCGAAGGCTTCCTGAGACGCGACGTGCAGCGGCTGATCAATCAGGACCGCAACGTGTTCGCGGCCTCGATGGTGGCTCTGGGCCACGCAGACGGCATGGTCACCGGCGTCACCCGCAACTTTGACCAGGCGCTGGAAGAGGTGCTGAACGTCATCGATCCGGCGTCCGATGGCCGCGTCATCGGCATGAGCGCGGTGATGGCCAAGGGCCGCACCTTGTTCATCGCCGACACCAATGTCACCGAAATGCCGGAGGCCGCCGACCGGGTGGAGATCGCCATCGAGGCGGCCCGCGCGGTCCGCACCCTGGGCTATGAGCCGCGCGTGGCGTTCATGAGCTATTCGACGTTCGGCAACCCGATGGGCCTGCGCTCGGAAAAGGTGCGCGAGGCCGTGGCCATGCTGGACGAGCTCGACGGCGTCGATTTCGAATACGAGGGCGAGATGCCGCCGGAGCTGGCGCTGGAGCCGGAGGCGCGCGGCAACTATCCGTTCATGCGCCTGTCCGGTCCGGCCAATGTGCTGATCATGCCGGCGATCCACTCCGCGGCGATCTCGACCCAGCTGATTCAGTCCCTGGGCGGCGCCACGGTGATCGGCCCGATCCTGCTGGGCCTCGACCGCGCGGTGCAGATATGTCCGCTCTCCGCCTCGGTCTCCAAGATCCTGCACATGGCCACCTTCTGCGCCTACGACCGGCCGCTGGTGGAGATTGACGGCTAGCGACCTCCGCCTCTCCCCGCAGACGGGCTACGCGGTTTGCCGATAGCCATCCATAGAAAAAGGGCGACCGCATCGCCGCGGCCGCCCCATTCCGTTCAGCGGAGGTCGAACGCCTCTAGGCGTCCGCGGCTTCCGCCTGCTTGGCCGACAGGTCCTCGCCGGTTTCCTGGTCGACGACCTTCATCGACAGGCGGGTCTTGCCGCGGTCGTCGAAGCCCAGGAGCTTGACCTTCACCGACTGGCCCTCAGTCAGCACGTCGGAGACCTTGTTGACCCGCTCGTTGGCGATCTGGCTGACGTGCACCAGGCCGTCCTTCGCGCCGAAGAAGTTCACGAAGGCGCCGAAGTCGACGATCTTGACGACCTTGCCGGTGTAGATGGCGTTGAGTTCCGGCTCCGAGGCGATCGACTTGATCCACTCCTTGGCCGCGTCGATCTTCGACTGCTCGGCGGCCGCGATCTTGATCGTGCCGTCCTCGCCGATATCGATCTTGGCGCCGGTCTCGGCGGTGATCTCGCGGATCACCTTGCCGCCTGAACCGATCACTTCGCGGATCTTGTCCACCGGGATCTTGATGGTCTCGATCTTCGGAGCATATTCGCCCAGCTCGTGACGCGGGGCTTCCATGGCCTTGTTCATCTCGGCCAGGATGTGCTCTCGACCGCCCTTCGCCTGGGCCAGCGCCTGCTTCATGATCGCCTCGGTGATGCCGGGGATCTTGATGTCCATCTGCAGCGAGGTGATGCCGTCGGCGGTGCCGGCGACCTTGAAGTCCATGTCGCCGAGGTGGTCTTCGTCGCCGAGGATGTCGGAGAGCACGGCAAAGCCGTCCGCCTCCAGGATCAGGCCCATGGCGATGCCGGAGACCGGCTTCTTCAGGGGCACGCCGGCATCCATCAGGGCCAGCGAGGATCCGCAGACCGAGGCCATCGAGGACGAGCCGTTGGACTCGAAGATCTCGGAGACCAGGCGGATGGTGTAGGGGAACTCTTCGACGCTCGGCAGCATCGGGCGGATCGCCCGCCACGCCAGCTTGCCGTGGCCCACTTCACGGCGCCCGGGCGCGCCCATGCGGCCGGTTTCCCCCACGGAGAAGGGGGGGAAATTGTAGTGCAGCATGAACTTCTCATAGTACTTGCCGTCGAGCGCATCCATCAGTTGCTCGTCGTCGCCGGTGCCCAGCGTGGCCACGACCAGGGCCTGGGTCTCGCCGCGGGTGAACAGCGCCGAACCGTGGGCGCGGCTGAGCACGCCGACTTCCGACACGATCTGGCGGACCTGATCGACCTTGCGCCCGTCGATGCGGATGCCGGTGTCCAGGATGTTGCGGCGCACGACGTCGGCTTCCAGTTCCTTGAATACACCGCCCAGCTTGTTGGGGCTGACGCCCGCCGGATTGGCGTCGGACTTGCCGAACTTCTCGGTGGCCTTGGCCTTGGCCTTGCCCACCGCGTCCTGGCGCTCGCCCTTGGCGACGATCTTGTAGGCGGCGGCGAGATCCTTGCCGATCAGCTTCTTGACGTCGGCTTTGATGGCGTCGGTGTCGTCCGGCTTGAAGTCGAAGGGCTCCTTGGCGGAGTGGTCGGCCAGCGCGATGATCGCGTCGATCACCGGCTGCATGCCGGCGTGGGCGAACATCACGCCCTTCAGCACGTCGTCTTCCGACAGTTCCTGGATCTCGGACTCGACCATCATGACGGCGTCATGGGTGCCGGCGACCACCAGGTCCATCCGGCTGTCCTTCATTTCCTCGATGGTCGGGTTGAGCACATAGGCGCCGTTGACCAGGCCCACCCGGGCGCCGGCGATAGGGCCCATGAACGGGGCGCCGGAAATCACCAGGGCCGCGGAGGCCGCGACCAGGGCGACGATGTCCGGATCGTTTTCAAGGTCGTGGGCGAGCACGGTGCACACCACCTGGACCTCGTTCTTGAAGCCCTTGACGAACAGCGGCCGGATCGGACGGTCGATCAGGCGGCTCGTCAGAGTCTCTTTCTGCGACGGGGCGCCTTCGCGGCGGGGGAAGGAGCCGGGAATCTTGCCGGCGGCGTAGAATTTTTCCTGATAGTTCACGGTCAAGGGAAAGAAGTCCTGGCCGGGCTTGGCGGTCTTGGCGAACACCGCGGTGGCCAGCACCATGGTCTCGCCGTAGGTGGCTAGCACCGCGCCGTCAGCCTGACGGGCCATGCGGCCGGTTTCGAGCGTCAGCGTCTTGCCGCCCCACTCGAGAGTCTTGCGTTTGATGTCGAACATTTGTCGCTTCTTTCTATCCCGGCGGGCGCATTCCCGGCGGGGGCGGACAGGGATCGGTCTTCCGAAATCCTCTCCAGATGAACAGGCGATGAGGACTTCGTTGGAGCCCTCGGCGTGTGTATGCGGCGGCCCCTCACTGAAGGGGTCGCCAGTGCCGCATGGGCCCCCCTGCCTGTTACGGGGGAGCGGCGATGAAGTTCATCTCAGGCTGGTTCTAGAATTATAAGCCTTTGATAAATCAGTAGTCTTAAAACCTATCGGCGCAGGCCGAGGGTCTCGATCAGCTTCTGATAGCGGTCCGCATCGGACGTCTTCAGGTGATCCAGGAGCGACCGCCGCGCGGACACGAGCTTGAGCAGCCCGCGGCGCGAGTGGTTGTCCTTCTTGTGGGTCTTGAAGTGTTCGGTGAGGTTGGCGATCCGTTCGGACATGATCGCCACCTGGACTTCGGCGCTGCCCGTATCCGCGTCACCGCGGGCATGGGTCTTGATAACTTCCGCCTTGCGTTCGGCCGTAATCGACATCGATCAGTCTCCGCTCTCCAAAAGAAAGACCCGCGAGGGTTCGAGCCGTCCCGCGCGCATCTCGCAAAGGGCGACGATCCTTCCGCCCGCCATGGCTGAAACGGTGCGCGAGCCAGGCTTGAGCCTGGCTTTGACACCCTCGACCTGTCGGGGAACGAGAACGATCGACCGTCCCTGCTTCAGCCGGAAAGCGTCTTCGGCGGTCACGGCCAGCTCCGGGATGTCGTCCAGGGCGGTCTCGACCGGAAGCAATAGCTCCGACTGGCGGGCCTTATGCCCTAAATCCTCAAGCATTTCCAGCGTCACGGCGGAGGCCTCGTCAAAGCCGCCGACGCGGGTCCGCCGCAGGTCGCTGACGTGCCCGCAGGCGCCCAGCGCCAAGGCCAGATCGCGGACGATGGCGCGGACATAGGTGCCCTTGCCGCAGGCGATCTCCAGCGTCACATGGTCGGCGTCCGGCGCGTCGGCCACGCGGGCGGAATGGACGGTGACGATGCGCGCGGCCAGCTCGAAAACCTCGCCGGCGCGGGCCAGGTCGTAGGCGCGCTCCCCGTCCACCTTGATCGCCGAATAGGCCGGCGGAACCTGGCTGATCTCGCCAACAAACGCCGGCAGGGCGGCCTCGACCTCGGCCACCGTGGGCCGCGCGTCCGACTGCGCTGTGGTCTCGCCCTCGCGGTCGTAGGTGGCCGTTGTGCGGCCCCAGGCGATGGTGAAGCGATAGCCCTTGTCGGCGTCGACCAGGAACGGGACGGTCTTGGTCGCCTCGCCCAGCGCGATCGGCAGGATGCCGGTGGCCAACGGATCCAGCGTCCCGGCGTGGCCGGCCTTCTGGGCGTTGAAGGCTCGGCGCACGCGGCTGACCGCGTGGGTCGAGGTCAGGTCGTAGGGCTTGTCGAGGCAGATCCAGCCGGAGACCGAATCGCCCTTGCGGCGACGGCCCACTAGTCCTGACCGCCTGGGCTGTCGGCCTGATCCGCCAGGCTGCCCCCCGGGGGGGCGTCGGGCGCCAGATCCTGGGCGACGCGCGGGTCCTGGAACAGCCGGGTCATCCGCGCGGCCTGGTCGAAGCTCTCATCGTGCAGGAACTTCAGCGCCGGGGTGAATTTCATGTCGATGGCGTGGCCCAGCCGTCCGCGCAGGAACTTGTGGTGACGGTTCAGCGCCTTGACGATGTCGTGCGACCGCTCGCCGCCGCCCAGGGGCTCGACGAAGATGGTGGCGTTGCGCAGGTCCGGGCTCATGCGGACTTCGGTCAACGTCACCGACGCCCCGGCCAGCACCGGATCGCTGATCTCATCGGCGCGGAGAATCTCCACCAGGGCGTGGCGCATCAGCTCGCCGGCGCGCAGCTGTCGCTGAGAAGGGCCGCGCGGCGCGGCGCGGGTGGGCGCGGCAGGACGTTTCATGGTGAGGGCTCGCTTGGGGCCTGGGACGCGGATCGGACGCGCCGACGCAGGGAAGGCCGGGCTTCTAGGGCTGGCGGGCCGGCGAGTCCAGCGCTACGCCGTTGACGCTTGAGCCGCGGCCCGGTCATCAATATTCGCAGTTGCGACTTCGTTGCATAAACCTCTGACACCTGGGAGTGATATCTTGGCGAAACCGAAGACGACGCGAGCCAATCCGGCCCTGCGGCTCGCGTTCATCCGGCAGTGGCACGTCTACATCAGCGTCTTCGTGGCTCCGAGCCTGCTGTTCTTCGCCCTGACGGGCGCACTGCAGACCTTCCGCATCCCCGACCTTAAGACCGCGCCGGTGGTGATGCAGAAGCTGGCGCGGCTGCACAAGGACGACGTCTTCGCGGTCGATCCTCCCCGGATCGCGCAGCCTGAGGTCGTGGCTCCGGAAGCCGTCAAGCCGCCGGAGGCCAAGGCTGAGGAACCGCGGCCGGCGAGGTCCACAACCGTGATGAAGTGGTTCTTCGCCGCTGTTGCGCTGGCGGTGGCGACCACCACGCTCCTGGGCCTGTGGATGGCGCTCGCCTACAGCCGTCGCAAGGCGCTGATGTGGGCGATCCTGATCGCCGGCGCCGCGGCGCCGGTGCTGATCCTGATGCTTTAGGGCTGAGCCGTCCGGACCTCAGATCCCTTCCCAATCAGGCTGGAACGCCGGAGCATGACCCCCGCGCCGCCCAGCCCCAGGATCAACAGCGCCCAGGACGCCGGTTCCGGCACGGCCGTGAGACCGGACCCGTCAAATCCGTGGCTTCCGAAATCGCCGCGACCCGAGCCGTGGGCGCCGGCCCCCAGGCAATCGTTGGAGATGGCGTTGGTGTCCATGGTCACCGCGCCGTTGAGGGCGAGCGCCCGGCCGCAGAGCAGCTTTGCCGCGGTGACGAGGGTGATGCTCTGGTCGGCCAGGATATTGCCGGCGAACAAGGTTCCGGACCCAAGCGTCGCCGAACTGCCGACGTCCCAGTAGAGGCCACTTCCCGGGCCGCCGTTCAGCACCGTCACCGACGACCCGGTCGCGGTGGTCAGAGTCGTACCGATCTGAAAGACGAACCGCTGGTCCGGATGGCCGGCGAAATCGAGCACCAGCCCGCCAGTCAGTTGGGCCGACGAGGAAAACCGGTAGACCCCGGGCGTCAGGACCCCGACCGAGCCCAGATCCACGCCGCTGAGATCGGTGGTGAACGGCAGGCTGTCGAGCAGGCCGAATGCGTTCGACGCATCGCGCTGAGCCTGCCGGGCGACGGGATCGGCCAGATGGACCGCGCCGACCAGGGTGATCGACCCCAACCCGGTGAGCGCGCTTCCGGGATAGACGCCGAGGTCTCCGTAGATCGACGTCGGGCCGGTGTTGGTCACCGTCGATCCGGCGAGCACCGCGAAGGTCCGCGCCGTCTGCAGGAGGGTCGCCGCCGAGGGCGCCGAGGCGCCGCACAGGATCAGGGCGAACGGCGCGACGGCGGCCAGGCAGCCGAGGCGCGGGCCGCGGGGATTGCGGGTTTTCATATCGACCTCCGGACAACCGCCGCCGATCGGCGAATGCCGAGGCCTGCGGTTCACAAACCCGATCTGCTGGATGGCGACGGCGTCCCCGGCAGGCGGGACAGGCGCGCTTTGTCAGCGCCCTCGGCTGCCTAACACCGGCAAGCGGCGATAGGTTGCGGGTGCGGCTGCGTGGGCCCTCAGAGCTTCAGGCGCAGGGTTGAAAAATCACCGTCGAAGCTGGTCAGCTTCCAGGCGCCGTTCTCCTTGGTGAAGGTCAGGACACAGGGGCCGTCCTTCTTTTTCGTGGCGCAGACCCGGCCGTCCGGCAGGGTCTTGAGCGCCGCAGCGATGGCCACCGCGCTGGGGATCTTGGTGTCGGACCTGTAGCCGTACTGTTCGGCCACCGTGCGGAAGGTCTTGGGCTGCACCAGGGCCTTGTCGGCGAAGTCGATCACCGACGGCCCCAGCAGGCGGGCCAGGCCCTGCATCCTGTCGTCCTTGCCGATGCGGTCGGCGAGCCTGGCGGAAAGCTCCCGCTTCAGGGCGTCGTGATCGACATGGGCGTCAAAGGCGGCGCCATCGTTGTCGCGGATCGAGACCAGCAGGGCGTGGACGTCGTTGGCGGCATCCAGGCGCTGCACGGAGGCGCAGGCGGCGAGCGCCAGTACCATCAGGCTCAACAGGACGACGCGCATGGCTCGGGCTCCCTTCGCCGGTGATCGATGGATAGCGCTTCAAGAGGGCCAGATCGAGGCCTGGTCCTATGCCGCAGCATCAAGCCATCTCGAGCAAAGCCGGTGACCCAAGCGCGAAGGACCTCGGATTGCTCCGAAGCCCTTGCTTTCATCGGCGGTGACGAAGGATCACAGCGTCCGCTTGACCTCTTCGAGGGTGAAGCACTCGATGGTGTCGCCGGCCTTGATGTCCTGGAAGCCGGCGAAGGCCATGCCGCACTCGGTGCCCGACTGGACCTGATCGACCTCGTCCTTGAAGCGCTTGAGCGTCTGCAGGGTGCCCAGCTCGAGCACCACGATGTCGGCGCGGATGATCCGGACGCGGGCGCCCTTGCGGACCACACCCTCGGTGACCCGGCATCCGGCCACGCGGCCGATCTTGGAGATGTCGAACGCCTGCAGCACCTCGGCGTTGCCGAGGAAGGTTTCGCGCTGGATCGGCGCCAGCATGCCCGAGAGCACGCCTTTGATGTCGTCCAGGAGGTCGTAAATGATCGCGTAGTAGCGGATCTCCACGCCCTCGCGCTCGGCCAGGTCGCGGGCCTGTTTCGAGGCGCGGACGTTGAAGCCGAGGATCGCGGCGTTCGCCCCTTTGGCCAGCATGACGTCGCTCTCGCTGATCGCGCCGGCGCCCGACAGAATGATCCGCGCGCGGACTTCCTCGGTGCCGATCTTCTCCAGGGAGCCGACGATGGCCTCCACTGAGCCCTGCACGTCGGCCTTGATCACCAGCGGCAGTTCCGAGGCCTTCTTGTCGGTGATCTTCGACATCATTTCGGCGAGCGAGTTGCCCTGGGCGGGCGCCCCGGCCTTCTCGCGCTTGACGCGGACGCGATAGGCGGTGAGTTCGCGGGCGCGGGCTTCGTTCTCGACCACGGCGAAGGGATCGCCGGGCGCCGGCGTCCCATCGAGGCCAAGGATCTCCACCGGCACGGAGGGACCGGCCTCGGTGACCTGTTCCTCACGCTCGTTGAGCAGGGCGCGAACCTTGCCCCAGTGGTCGCCGGCCACGACGATGTCGCCGCGCCGCAGGGTGCCGCGCTTGACCAGGACGGTGGAGACCGCGCCGCGGCCGCGATCCAGCTTGGCCTCGATCACCACGCCGTCGGAGACGCGGTCGGGATTGGCCTTCAGGTCAAGGACTTCGGCCTGCAGCAGAATGGCTTCCAGCAGGTTGTCGAGGCCGGTCTTTGCCTTGGCCGAGACCTCGATGACCTGGGTTTCACCGCCCAGGCTCTCGACGACGATCTCGTGCTGCAGCAGTTCGTTGATCACCCGCGTCGGATCGGCGCCGGGCTTGTCCATCTTGTTGATCGCCACGATCAGCGGCGCGCCGGCGGACCGGGCGTGATTGATCGCCTCGATGGTCTGGGGCATCACCCCGTCGTCGGCGGCGACCACCAGGACCACGATGTCGGTGACCGTCGCGCCGCGCATGCGCATGGCCGAGAAGGCGGCGTGGCCGGGCGTATCGAGGAAGGTGACGCGCTGGCCGTCTGGCAGATGCACCTGATAGGCGCCGATGTGTTGGGTGATGCCGCCGTGCTCACCGGAGACCACGTCGGTGGCGCGAAGGGCGTCCAGCAGCGAGGTCTTGCCGTGGTCGACATGGCCCATGATCGTGATCACCGGCGGGCGGGTGACCTGATGGTCGTCCACGTCCTCGGCGCCGATGAAGCCCTCCTCGACGTCGGCTTCGGAGACCCGGCGCACGGTATGGCCGAATTCGGTGGCCACCAGCTCGGCGGTGTCGTTGTCGATGACGTCGCCGCTCTTCAGCATGACGCCCTGGCGCATCAGGAACTTGATGATCTCGGCGCCGCGGATAGCCATCCGGTTGGCCAGTTCGGCCACGGTGATGACGTCGGGGATGACCACTTCACGGGCCGCGCGGGCCTGCTCCTGCGAGCCGCCCTTGCGCTTTTCACGCTCGCGTTCCCGAGCCCGGCGGACCGAGGCGAGGGACCGCATCCGATCAACGGCGCCCTCGTCGTCTCCGGCGACCGCCTGGATGGTCAGCCGGCCTTCGCGGCGCTGCGGAGCGCCCTTGGCGCGGCTGATCGCCTTGGAGGGCGCGGCGCCCCCCTTGCGGCCGTCATCATCGTCAGGACGCCGGTCCATGGCCGCGCCGCCGGGGCGCGGCGCCTGGCGTGTGGCGC
>NZ_JANMBF010000019.1:0-26323 GCF_031360265.1 Phenylobacterium sp. | reverse complement strand
CGACAAGAGCACGCGGCGGGTCACGGAAAAATACAATCCGCCGCACGTCGCGATCGACAGCCACGACCGGATCGTGCGGTTCTCCGGTCCCGCGATGGGCCAGTATGTCGAGCTGTCGCCGGGCGCGCCCAGCTTCGCCCTCTTCGACATCCTGCGTAAAGCGCTGCGGCCGGCGGTGCGCGCGCTCCTGAAGACGGCCAGAGCCACGCGCGGCGCCGTCCAGCATGAAAACCTGCCCGTTCGCCTGGCGGGCCACCCCCGCCTGATCACCCTGACGGCGGAACCGCTGGAGGACCACGGCGCGGAGGCCGGCTACGTCGTGCTGGTCTTTCAGGATGTCGGCGCGAGCCATCCCGGCGGCGCCCCCCTGAGCGACAAGGACTCCAGCGACGCGGTCAAGGCCCTCGAACAGGAGCTGCGGACGACCCGCGCACAGCTCCAGTCGACCATCGATGACCTGGAAATCGCCAACGAGGAATTGAAATCGTCAAACGAGGAACATCAATCCGTCAACGAGGAACTTCAGTCTTCCAACGAGGAAATGGAGACCTCAAAGGAGGAAATGCAGTCGATCAACGAAGAAATTCAGACGATCAATGCCGAGATGAGCAGCAAGAACGATCAGCTGACCCATGCGAACAGCGATCTGAAAAACCTGCTTGAAAGCACCGAGATCGCCACCCTCTTCCTCGACGGACACTTGCGGGTAAAGAGCTTCACCCCCGGCGTCACCGACATCTTTCATGTCCGCGACACAGACATCGGCAGGCCGATCGCCGAAGTGGTCAATCTTCTCGACTACCCCGATCTGCAGCGCGACGTGCGAACCGTCCTTCGCAAGCTGACCCTGGTGGAGCGGCAGGTCGTGCTGCACGACACCAAGACCACCTTCACCCTGCGTATTCGTCCGTACCGGACGATCGACAATGTCATCGACGGCGTGGTCATGACCTTCGTCGACATGACCGAGCGCCAGGCGGCGCAGGAGACCCTGCGCGCCAGCGAGGCGCGGTTCCGGATGCTCTTTGAGTTCATCGACGAGGGCTTCTGCACCCTCGAAAAGGTCGCCACCGCGCCCGGCGAGCCGAGCGATTTCCGCTACCTCTCCGCCAATACCGGCTTTGCCAAGCAGACCGGGGTCAGCGACGTGGTCGGCAAGACCATTCGCGAAGCGTTCCCGCAAGAGCCGCAGGAATGGTTCGACACCTATGACGCGGTCATGGCGACGGGCGAGCCGATCCGTTTCGAGCGCGAGCTGGCCTCGATGGGGCGGACGCTGGAGCTGTTCGCCTTTCGCTTCGAGGATGAGGCCGTCCTCAAGGTCGGCGTGATCTTTCTCGACGTCAGCCTGCGCAAGCTGCACGCCGAACAACAGGACCTGCTGCTCAAGGAGATGGATCACCGGGTCAAGAACCTGTTCGCCATCGTCGGGGGCATGGTGGCCTTGAGCGCCCGGTCGGCGGCCACGCCCAGGGAAATGGCCGCCGCCGTCCAGGGCCGGCTCGGCGCGCTCGCCGTCGCCCACCAGCTGATCCGGCCGGGGGATTCGGCGGCGCTGGACGCCGGCCGGGAAACCACCTTCGGCGAACTGGTCCGCAAGGTTCTCTCGCCCTATGTCGATCCTGCGGGAACCGGCGACGGCGCGCGCGTCCGGATCGATGGGCCGGACATCGTGGTCGGCGCCGAGGCCGCCACCAACGTCGCGCTGATCGTCCATGAACTGGCCACCAACGCGGCCAAGTACGGCGCCCTCTCCGTCCCCGGCGGTCGCGTCCACGTCTCCTGGGCGGTGGCCAAGGGCCGCCTCGCCTTCGCGTGGGAGGAACAGCACGGACCCCCGATCGCCGGCCCGCCCGAGCGGGAGGGCTTCGGCGGTCTGCTGGCCCGCCGAAGCGTCAGCGGCGGGCTCCGCGGCGACCTGACCTTTCACTGGAATCCGGCCGGGCTGGTCGTCCTTGTTTCGGCGGAGACGGAACGCTTGGCGCTGTGAACGCTTACACCTGTTCGACCTTCCCCCACTGCGCGACGGGGCGTCCTCATTGCTGAACCAAGCCTGCGTCCTCGTGGCCGAGGATCAGCCCTTCATCGCCCTGGACCTGGCGCTCGCCGTGGAGGACGCCGGCGGCAAGGTCGTCGGCCCGGCGGCGAGTTGCGAGGAGGCCCTGGCCTTCCTGGCGACCGGCACGGTGGCCGCCGCGATCCTGGACGTGAATCTGCTGGATGGGGACTCTTCGCCCCTGGTGGAGGTCCTGGTGGGCCTCGGCCTGCCCTTCATCGTCCACACGGCGGTGGACCTGCCCCAGGCCATGGCGGCGCGCTTTTCCGGCCTGGTCGTCCAGATCAAGCCCTGCCCCGCGGCGGTCCTGGTCGCGCGACTCGGGCGGCTGATCGCCGACCACGGATCGCCGCCGACGGCGCCTGATCGCACGGCGCCGGTTCCGTAGGGCGCCTGAATTTTAATCACTCTCGGCAACCCGCGGCCGGGAGCGGCCCCGCCCGTTGATCTGGGCGGCCCGGCCGCAACGATAGCCTCGCACGGTCGGATCCGGTGAACCCGGACAGCGCAGGCCGCGATCAAGGGGATATACCAATGAAAGCTCTGAAACTCACGCTGGTCGCCGCGGCGGCGATGCTGGCGATGACCGGCGCGGCTCGCGCCGAGGACGTCAAGCCGCTGGCCATCGTCTTCAACGTCGGCGCCAACAACGACTATGAATTTCGCGGGGTCAGCCAGACCAACAACCACGCCTCGATCTTCGGCGGCGCGGACGCGACCATCGAGGGGATCGGCTACGCGGGGATCTGGCTTTCCAACGTCGACTTCCTGAATGGCACCAAGATGGAATACGACATCTACGGCGGCATCAAGCCGGTCGTGGGACCGGTCACCCTCGACCTGGGCTTCGTCCGCTATGGCTACACCAACAAGCCGGCGGGGCCCGACGAGGACTATACCGAATGGAAGGTCGCCGGCTCGATTCCCGCCGGTCCCGCGACCCTCGGCGTCGCGGTCTTCTACTCACCGCAGTTCTTCGGCGAGACCGGCAAGGCCACCTACTACGAGGTCAACGCCGCCATGCCGATCGGCAAGACCGCGTTCTCGGTCAGCGGTGCGCTGGGCCGCCAGGAAGTGGTCGGGCCGCTCGACTACACCACCTGGAACCTCGGCCTCGGCTATGCCCTCAACAGCCACATCGGCTTTGACCTGCGCTACTGGGACACCGACCAGCACGGCTTTGGAAACATCTACAAGAGCAAGATCGTCCTGGGCGTGAAAGCCACATTCCCCTGATTTCACAGCCCCGCCGTGGAGGCCGCCGCCCTGCGGGGCGCGGCTTTTCCATTGCGTCCTGGCCCGTCGCTACCTAAGGTTCCGACGCTTCGTGGTCGCGCAGAACGGCTCGCGCGGTGCAACAGCTTCGACGGCGCCCGTGGCGTAGCGTCGGTTTCGGTAGACGCTCGCACCCCCAGGGCTATGTTGACGATTCGCAGAGTTGACGGAGCGCGACGCATGGAGCGGATGGCCTTTCGGGCCCGGACCATCGCCGCGGATGTGATCCTGGCCGCCGTGGCCTTCACCCTCGCCTTTCTGGTATCGCCGCCGGCCGGAATTGCCGGCCTGGGCGCCTGGAGCGACGTGTCGCTCAGCCTGCCGCAGCTCGTGGTCCTCTACGCCAGCGTGGCCGGCGGGTTCACCATGCTGTTCCGCCGGGAGCTCTCGCCCTGGCGCTACGCCTCGATTCCGGACGCCCTGGTGCTGGCCCGGATCGCGGTGCTGACGGTGGGTGTGTTCCTGCTCTGGGTGTTCGTCATCGACCGCGCCCAGGGCCTGCCCCGCTCGACCCTGTTCCTCGCCCCGCTGTTCCAGATGGTCGGCTCGATGGGGGTGCGGATCCTGCGCCGCGCCCTGCACGAACACGCCCTCGACAGCTTCTCGCCGCTCAAGACCGTCACCGACCGGGTCACCCAGACGCCCAGCCTGCTGCTGATCGGCCCGCCCGCCATGGCCGACACCTACCTTCGCGACATCGCCCGCAGTCATGACCGCACCTATACCCCCGTGGGAATCGTCGGCACCGACGCCCGCGATGTGGGCCAGCAGGTGCGCGGCGTCTGCATCATCGAGAGCCTCGAAAACCTCGACGAGGCCCTGGCCGACCTGCGTCGCTGGAACCGCTATCCCCGCGCCATCCTGTTCCTGGAGGAGCCGGGGCGGCTGAAGGGCCTCACCGCCGACCAGCTTGGCCGCCTGAAGAGCGACGGGATCCGCCTGCTGCGCCTGCCGTCGATTGTTGAGCTCGCGCAGCATGATGGGGTGATCCTCCTGCCGATGCGCGACATCAATATCGAGGAACTCCTCGCCCGCGAGCCGATCGAGCTTGACCGGGTGGCGATCGGCAACCTGATCCGCGGGCGCCGCGTGCTGGTCACCGGCGCCGGGGGCTCCATCGGGGCGGAGCTGTGCCGCCAGGTCGCCGCCTTCCACTGCGCCCACCTGACCCTGCTGGACTTCTCCGAGACCTCGCTGTTCGAGATCGAGCGCGAGATGGCCGAGATCTTCCCGAATGTCCCGCGCCGGGCGGTGCTGTGCGACGTGCGCAACGCCGACCGCGTCACCCGCGCCTTCAAGTCCCAGCGCCCGGACCTGGTGTTCCACGCCGCCGCGCTGAAACATGTCTCGATGGTCGAGCAGCACCCTTGCGAGGGCGTGCTGACCAACGTTGTCGGCACCTGGAACGTCGCCGAGGCGTCAAAGGCCAGCGGGGCCGGCCAGATGGTGCTGATCTCCACCGACAAGGCGGTCGATCCGACCAATGTGATGGGCGCGACAAAGCGCCTGGCCGAGAGCGTCATCCAGGCCCAGCAGACCAAGGGCCAGGGCGCGCGCTTCTCCGCCGTGCGGTTCGGCAACGTCCTGGGCTCCGCCGGGTCGGTGGTGCCGATCTTCAAGTCGCAGATCGAGCGCGGCGGCCCGGTCACCGTGACCCACCCGGACATGGAACGCTTCTTCATGACCATTCCGGAGGCCAGCCAGCTGGTGCTGCACGCCACCGCCACCTGCGCCGAAGGCGAGGGTCACGACGCGCGCCTGTTCCTGCTGGAGATGGGCGAGCCGGTGCGGATCATGGACCTCGCCCACCAGATGATCGCGCTGTCGGGGCGCACGCCCGGCAAGCAGATCGAGATCGAGATCACCGGCCTGCGCCCCGGCGAAAAACTCACCGAGGCCCTGCTCGACGAGACCGAGCGCTCGCTGCCCTGCGCCCACAAGGTCCTCGAAGTCGTCTCCAACGCCGCCGTGCCGGTCAATGCCGCGCAACTCGCCGAGCTTCAGGCGATGGCCGAGCGCGACGACGTCGATGCGGTCCGTCGCACCCTGTTCGGCCTGGTCGCCCAGATCCGCGGCGAACGCGCCGGCGCCGCGCCGAATTTGCGCATCGTCGCAAACGGCTGACCCGCGACAGCGACGTGGACCTACTCCGCGGCGACCATCGCCGAGGTGCGGGCCGGCTCGCCCAGGCGCTCGATCAGGCTCTGCAGCTCGGCCCATAGCGCGGGCGGCAGGCGCTCGCCGAAGCGTTCGTAGAAGGCCGGCACCAGGGCCGCTTCCTTCCGCCAGATGTCGGCATCGACCGTCAGCAGCAGGTCGAGCTGGTCCTGCGTCAGGCCAAGGCCCGCGACATCCAGGCTCCCCGGCGCCGGCAGCCGCCCGATCGGCGTCTCCACCGCCTCGGCGCGGCCTTCCAGACGCTCGACGATCCATTTCAGGACGCGGCTGTTCTCGCCATAGCCCGGCCAGACGAACGCGCCGCGCTCATCCTTGCGGAACCAGTTGACGAAATAGATCCGCGGCAGCTTGGCCGGATCGGCCTTGGCGCCCATCGCCAGCCAGTGGGCGAAATAATCACCCATGTTGTAGCCGCAGAAGGGCAGCATCGCGAACGGATCGCGGCGCAGCTCGCCGATGGCGTTCTCCGCCGCCGCCGTGCCCTCGGAGGCCACGTTGGAGGCCATGAACACCCCATGCGCCCAGTCGCGGGCCTCGTTGACCAGCGGCACGGCGCTCGCGCGGCGGCCGCCGAACAGGATGGCCGAGATCGGCACGCCGGCGGGATCTTCCCACTCGGGCGCGATCACCGGGGTCTGCGAGGCCGGCACGGTGAACCGCGCGTTGGGGTGGGCGGCAGGCTCGGCGCTCGCCGGGGTCCAGTCGCGGCCGCGCCAGTCGATCAGATGCGCCGGAACCTCATCGGTCAGGCCTTCCCACCACACGTCGCCGTCGTCGGTCAGGGCGACGTTGGTGAAGATGCAGTTGGCGTGCAGGGCGGCGATCGCGTTGGCGTTGGTGCTCTCGCCGGTGCCCGGGGCGACGCCGAAGAATCCCGCCTCCGGGTTCACGGCATAGAGCCGGCCGTCCTCGCCGAAGCGCATCCAGCAGATGTCGTCGCCGATGGTCTCGGCCTTCCAGCCGGGGAGCGTCGGCTCCAGCATGGCCATGTTGGTCTTGCCGCAGGCGCTGGGGAAGGCCGCCGAGAGGAACCGCACCTCGCCTTGCGGCGACGTCAGCTTCAGGATCAGCATGTGCTCGGCGAACCAGCCCTCGTCGCGGGCCATCACCGAGGCGATGCGCAGCGCGAAGCACTTCTTGCCCAGCAGCGCGTTGCCGCCATAGCCGGAGCCATAGGACCAGATCTCCCGCGTCTCCGGGAAGTGGACGATGTATTTGATCTCGTTGCAGGGCCAGGCGACGTCGGCCTGGCCGTCCGCCAGCGGCGCGCCGACCGAATGCACGGCCGGCACAAAAAAGCCGTCCTCGCCGAGCTGGTCGAGGGCGGCCTGGCCCATCCGCGTCATGATCTTCATGGAGACGGCTACATAGGCCGAATCGGTGATCTCGACCCCGATGGCGCTGATCTGTGAGCCGAGCGGGCCCATGCAGAACGGCGCCACATACATCGTGCGCCCGCGCATGCAGCCCTTGAACAGGTCCTGCAGATCGGCGCGCATCTCGCCGGGCTCAAGCCAGTTGTTGGTCGGCCCGGCGTCCTCGGGGCGTTCCGAGCAGATGAAGGTTCGGCTCTCGACGCGGGCTACGTCGCGCGGATCCGACGCGGCGTAGAAGGAATTCGGCCGCTTCGCGGGATTGAGCCGCTTCAGGGTGCCGGCCGCGACCAGCGCCTCGGTGAGTTCGGTCCACTCGGCCTGCGACCCGTCGCACCAGCGCACCCGATCCGGCTCGGTCAGGGCGGCGATATCGCGAACCCAGGCCAGCAGCTTGGCATGCTTCGTCGGCGCGGGCTCGAGTCCCGGGACGAGACGTTGGTTCATACTGACGCTCCCTGGCTCCGCCCCACCGACCGGAATCAGCGCCCCGGACCGGTCAAAGGTGGACAGTCTCTTAAATGCTCAACGCGTACCTGCATACCTCGGGCCAAAAATTCCGGATCCGTCTCGCGTGAAAGCCTCGCCGACGTTCGGTGGGCCCCAGTTTGAAGTTTGGCGCAAGCAGTGGCACAGCGGGGGTCATAGGCTTCGGGAGACAGCATGGCGATCTTGGTCACGGGCTCGGCCGGATTCATCGGCTTCCACCTTGCCCAGCGCCTGCTGGAGCGCGGCGACGAGGTCGTCGGCCTCGACGATCTCAACGCCTACTACGATCCGGCGCTGAAGGCCGCGCGGCTGGCCATCCTGGAGGCGCGCCCGGGCTATCGCCATGCCCGCCTCGACCTGGCCGATCGCTCCGGCGTTGCGGCGCTGTTCGCGCGGGTGAAGCCCGAGGCCGTGGTCAACCTCGCCGCCCAGGCGGGCGTCCGCTACAGCCTGGAAAACCCCGCGGCCTACGTGGACTCCAACATCGTCGGCTTCCTCAATGTCCTGGAGGGTTGCCGCGCAGTGCAGCCCAGGCATCTGGTCTACGCCTCGACCAGCTCGGTCTATGGCGCCAACGGCAAGCTGCCGTTCAGCGTCCACGACGGGGCCAATCATCCGATCACCCTCTACGCCGCGACCAAGCTCGCCAACGAGGTCATGGCGCACAGCTATTCGCACCTGTTCGGCATCCCCTCGACGGGCTTCCGGTTCTTCACCGTGTACGGGCCATGGGGTCGACCCGACATGGCGCTCTTCAAGTTCACCCAGGCGATCCTCGCGGGCCAGGCCATCGACGTCTATGGCGAGGGCAAGATGCAGCGCGACTTCACCTTCGTGGCCGACATCGTCGATGGCCTGGTCGCCGCCATCGACCGGCCGGCCCGGGCAAACCCGGACTGGGACCCGCTGAACCCCGATCCCGCGACCAGCGGCGTCGCGCCCTGGCGCGTGCTCAACCTGGGCGCCAGCCAGCGGGTCGAGCTGATGCGCTACATCCAGGTGCTGGAGGCGAAACTGGGCCGCAAGGCAAAGCTCAACCTGCTGCCCATGCAGCCCGGCGACGTGGCCCGCACCGAAGCTGACGTGGAGGCGACCAAAGCCGCCCTGGACTACGCCCCGTCCACCCCCATCGAAGTCGGCATCGGCGCCTTCGTCGACTGGTACCTGGACTACTATGGCGTCAAAGCCTGAGGTCGCCCGGCGCCTTCGGCAACACGCTCTTGACGTCGAACAGCACCGCGCCGGCCTTGCCGAAGGCTCGGATCGTGGCTGCGCCCAGGTCCAAGAACTGCTTGTGGGCGACGGCCAGCACGATGGCGTCGTAGGCGCCGGTCTTTGGGTCGGCGATCAGATCGAGGCGGTATTCCTGGCGCGCCTCGCCGGCGTCGATCCACGGGTCCCAGACGTCGACGTTCGCGCCATCCGCCCCCAGCGCCGCGATGATGTCGATCACCCGGGTGTTGCGCAGATCGGGACAGTTTTCCTTGAACGCCAGGCCCATCACCAGCACCCGGGCGCCCTTGGCCGCCACGCCCCGTTCCGCCAGCGCCCGGACCAGCTCGCGCGCCACGTGCCCCCCCATGGCGTCATTGATCCGGCGCCCGGCCAGGATCACCTCGGGGTGATACCCTAGCTGTTCGGCCTTGTGGGTCAGGTAGTAGGGGTCGACCCCGATACAGTGGCCACCCACCAGGCCCGGCCGGAAATTCAGGAAATTCCACTTGGTCCCCGCGGCCGCCAGGACTTCGGAGGTATCGACACCCAGTTTCTGGAATATCATCGAAAACTCGTTGATCAGGGCGATGTTCAAGTCGCGCTGGGTGTTCTCGATCACCTTGGCCGCCTCGGCCACGCGGATCGAACTGGCCAGGTGGGTCCCCGCGGTCACCACGGAGGCGTAGAGCGCGTCGACAAACGCCGCGGCCTGGGGTGTCGAGCCCGCCGTCACCTTGACGATATCGGCCAGCCGGTGGGTCGGATCGCCCGGATTTGCCCGCTCAGGGCTGTAGCCCGCGAAGAAGTCGCGATTGAACGCCAGGCCGGAGACCTTCGCCACCACCGGCACGCAATCCTCTTCCGTCGCGCCCGGATAGACGGTGCTTTCATAGATCACCAGACCGCCCTTGCCGATCGCCGCGCCGACGCTGCGGCTGGCGGCCATCAACGCGCTGAGGTCGGGCCGCTTGTCGGCGTCGATGGGCGTCGGCACGGTGACGATGAACACGTTGCAGGTTGCAAGATCCCGGGGATCGCCGCTGAGCTTCAGTCCCGAGGCGGACGCCAGTTCGGCGGCGGAGACCTCCAGCGTGCGGTCCTCGCCAGCCAGCAGCTCGGCGATCCGCTCCGCCTTGATGTCAAATCCAACCACCTCGTTGTCGGCGGCGAAGGCCACCGCCAGCGGCAGTCCCACATAGCCCAGGCCGATCACCGCGATCTTCGCGGGCGTCTGGGTGAAGGGGTTCAGCATCGCCGTCTCGCGCACAATTAAGACTGGCGCGTCCCTAGCACGGTTTGCCCGGCGACCGGGAAGCGCCCTACCCCCACAGGTCCGGCGAGGGTGGCTCCAGCACCGAGCCGGTGATCACCAGCCCCGGCTCCCGGTCGCGGCGCAGCAGCAGCGGGCCATCGAGATCGACGACCGCTGCGCCCTGAGCGACGATCATCGCCGGCGCCATGGCCAGCGACGTCGCCACCATGCAGCCGACCATCAGGCCCAGCCCCAGCCCGCGCGCCGCGTCGGCCAAGGCCAGCGCCTCGGTCAGGCCGCCGGCCTTGTCGAGCTTGATGTTGATCAACCCATAGCGCCGGGCGCAGGCGGCAAGTTCGTCGCGGGTGTGCAGGCTCTCGTCGGCGCACAGCGGCACGGGACTCGCGTAGCCTTCGAGCGCGCCGTCCTCGGCGGCCGGCAGCGGCTGTTCCACCAGCTTCACCCCAAGCTTGGCGAGGTCGGGCGCCAACCGGCGCAGCGCCTCGAACGTCAGGCCCTCATTGGCGTCGACGATCAGGCGGGCCCGCGGCGCCGCGGCATGCACGGCGACGACGGCGTCCAGGTCATCGGCGCTGGCGATCTTCAGCTTCAGCACCGGCCGGCGCGCATTGGCGCGCGCCGCTTCAGCCATCGCCTCCGCCGGCCCCAGGCTGATGGTGAAACAGGTCTTCAGCGGGTCGAGCCGGGCCCGCCCGGCCAGCACCCAGGCCCTGACCCCCGCGCGCTTGGCCTCCAGGTCCCAGAGCGCGCAGTCGATGGCGTTGCGCGCCGCGCCAGCGGGCGCCAGGGCCTGCAGCGCCGCGCGGTCGGCGCCGGCCTCAATCGCGCCACGCACCCCTTCGATCTGATCCAGGACGCCGGCGATCGTCTCGCCATAGCGGGCATAGGGCACGGCTTCTCCGCGACCGCGATGGGCGCCGTCTGCGATCTCGCAGACCACGACCTCGGCCTCGGTCTTGGAGCCCCGCGAAATGACGAAAGCCGCCGCCAGGGGCCAGCGCTCCGCCCGGGCGGCCAGCGCCAGCACGTCTAAACCAGGTCCCCCGCCGCGGCGTCGAGCAGCAGGTACAGCCGACCGGCGTCATCACCCAGCAGGGTCGCCATCAGAAACCCCTCCGGATCGCGCACGACCGCGTCGTCCACCAGGGTCTGGTAGCGGCGGACATAGATCTGTGTCTGGCGCTTGATCGCCTCGTCGGTGACCAGCCGGCGCGCGATCCGCCGCGTCGCCGCCGGCGCCAGCCGACTGACCACCTGGCGGGCGCCCTCAAGGTCGCCGGTCTGAACCGCCGCGGCGATCTCGTCGATCCGCGCCTTGGGCAAAAGCTTGGCGGGCTCGACGCCCATCCTGGCCAGCTCGGCGCCCAGGATGTCCTGCAACCGCTCGCCCTCGGCGTCGGCCCCGTCGATGGACGCCAGCAGGTCCTTCCAGGTCCAGGTCTCGCCCTCGGGGGCTGGCTCCGGGGCATCGCCGCCTGCGCCGATTGCGCCCTGGCCGCCGGCGGCTTCGAACACCGCCGAGAATTCCGCGTCGGTCGCCGTCGGAGTCAGCTTGAGCCGCGGCCGCAGGCCAGGATCGGCGATGGTCTCGACGGCCAGGGGCGCCGCCGGGGCCACGGCGACCGGCGCGCGGGCGGGCGCCGGCTCCATCAGGTCTTCGAACGCAAGGTCGCCCGCCGCATCGTCCTGTGGCGCCGTGGGAGCCGCGGCGGCGAAGCTGGCGATCTTCTCGCGAGCAAGACCGATCGGACTGGGCCTCGTTTCCTCCGGCGGACGGTCCAGGCGCGGGGGCGACGCGCGCGCGCCACGCGGTCCGGCCGCCGACGCCCCCATCAGCCTGACCGCCTCGCTCAGCATTTCGAAATTCAGCCTTACGCGATCCTGGAACGCCGCGTCGATGGCCTGGGCTTCCTCGGCGGTCCGGCGGGCCTGGGCGGTCAGCTCTTCCATGCCCTTGGAAACGGCGGCCCGGACAAGATCGATCTGGCCCCGCGCGCTCGTCGGCAGCTGCGCGGCGCGCGCCTCGATCTGCGCCAGCATGTCCTGCAACCCGGCCAGCGAGGCCCGCGCCGCCGCGGCGCCCTCCTCCAGCTTACGCGCGGTCGTGGCGCCGGCCTGGTCGACCATCTCCGACGAGGTCTCCACCAGCGCGCGGGCTTCGGAAAGCCTGGCCTCGAACACCTTGTTGGCCTTTTGCCCGGCGGAGAACGCGGCTTCCGAGAGCTGGTCGATCTGTTCGCGCGCCGCGGCGGCGTGGCTGGCGGCCGCGGCGCGGGTCTCCTCAGCGGCGGCCGCCAGGGCCTCGATCGCCGCCCGGGTCTGGGTCTCCATCTCAGCCCGCTGACGAGCCGCGGCCACCGATACGGTCTCCAGCGACTGCAGGGTGGCCTGGCCGAATTCCTCGCGCTCCGCCCGCGCGGTCTCGGCCAGGTCGCGAAACTGCTCGGCGGCGTTGGCCATCAGGTCGCGCAGGCTCTCACCGCCCTTGAGGGCCCGGTCGCTGAGCTCCACCGACGACAACCGCGCCTGGCCGATGAACTCCGAGAGCTGCACCGCATGGGCCTCGGCCTGCTCGGCGAAGCCCGCATGGTCGGTTTTCAGGGCCTGGGTCAGCGTGGCCAACGCCGTGCGCTGACCCGTCAACCCCGCCTCGACGGCGCGCACCTGCTCGGCGACGCCGACGCCTGCGGTCTCCAGGCGCGCGATGTGGCGGGTCAGGTCCTCGCCGGCGGTCCGCGCGGCGCTGCTGGCTTCACCCGCCGCCGCGGCGATGTCGGCGGCGCGACCCGCCAGTGCGACCTCGGCCTCGCGCAGTTGGGTTTCGGCCAGGTCGGTGGCCTCGGCCACCATGCGCGCCTGCTGGGTTATGCTGTCGGAGACCCGCGAGGCCTGGGCGTCGAGGCTCCTGGCCAGCGCGTCCATCTCCGAGCGCTCGCGCCCTAGCGTTGTGGTCAGCTCCCGGGTTGTCCGGATGGAGACGTCGGTGCTTTCCACCAGCCGTTCGCTCTCGACGGCCAGCGCGTCACGCAACGCCAGCAGGGTCTCGCGCGCCGCGTCGGCGGCGTCGCCGGCCCGGACGATCTCCTCGCGAACGCTTTGCACCACATGGCCGGTCCGCGCCGCGGCCGCCAAGGCGGGGGCCAGCATGTCCTCGGCCATGGCCTTGGCCCGGCGCGCCTCGGCGCCCAGCTTCTGGCCCTGCCGCAACATATAGGCGCAGCCGAAGACGAACACCGCCGGCCCCACCGCCAGCATCGCGAACACCGCCATGGCGAAGGCGTCGTCACGCAGCGGCGCCACGCCGCCGCGGTAGCCGATGGCGAAGGCGATCGGGGCCAACGCCCAGAGCACGGCGACCGCCAGGGCGATCAGATAGATCGGCCAGGCGGATGGCGGCCGGAACGCATCGGGCGCGTTCGCGGCTGTGGTCAGCTCGGTCGACGCACCGCGGACGGGCGTGCGCGCGGCCGCGTCCGTGATCGCTGTGCGGCCTGCCGGTGGCTGCAGCTGGCTCGCGGACCAGCTATCGGCGACCAGACCGGTCGCCTCGCCCGACCCGGCGTCCGGCCCAAGACCCGCACCGGGTGACTCAGCGTTCTGCGGGTCGCCAAAATCGGCGGGCTGGGAACGCTTCTTGATGCTCATGCGACAAGGATTACCCGCGATACCGCGCGGCGCAAACAGCTGTGAAGACCGGCGCGGGCTCTACGCCCAGCGATCCTCGACATAGTCGAACACCCGACCCATCGGCGCGCACCACAGCCCCGTGGCCGCCAGGTGGTCGAGAATGCTGCGATGGGTGGCGATGCTGGCGTCGCCGTCGCCATGCCAGCGCGGAAGAACCTCATGAAACACCAGGATCGCCCAGCCCCCCTGGGCGATGGTCTCGTTCAGATAGCGCAGCGCCGGCGCGGGGCTATCGCCGTCATAGGTGGGTTCGAACCCGTGCAGGCGCAGGGGATCGGCGAGCGCCTCGCCCGGCCGGTTCGGTCCGCCGGCCGTCGTCCGCGCCGCCACGACGCCGCTGCGCTGCAACAGGCGGCGATAGCGGCCGAAGCGTTCGCGCCGGTCGCCGTGGCCAAGGCCCAGATAGCCGCAAGGGTAGGCGAAAGTCCGCTCGCCTATCGCTCCGAAGTGGGCGTCGAGATAGCCCTGCATACGGTCCAGTTCGGCGTGCTCGAACCGGCTGGCGGTATAGCCGTTGAGCGCACAGGGGTGGGTCATGGTGTGGTTGGCGACCTCGTGCCCCCTTTGCGCCAGGGCCTGCCAGTCGCCGAGCCGCCAGTGGGCATTCTCCTCGGTGAGAAAGAACGTCCCCTTCAGGCCCAGGCGGTCGAGGTCGGGGACGGCGTTGTCCAGTTGGCTGTTCAGCCCATCGTCATAGGTCAGGCTCACCGCCGCGCGTGCGCCGCCGGGCCACACCCGCGCGCCTTGCGCCATGACCCGGCTGGCGACACCGGCCCCAACACCGGCAACCGCAGCCGCCCCGAGCAGGGTGCGTCTGTTGATTGTGCGCGCGACGGTCATACCATGCCAACGGTCAGGCTTGGGCGATCGTTCCCGCCGGCGCCTCAATCGCCCCGCGGCGGCGTCTTGCCGCGGCGGCGGCGGGCGACCAGATAGCGCACGCCCCAGATCAGCAGCACAGCCAGAACGATCGCGCCGGCCGCGATCAACGTCCAGCGGCCGGCGTGATGGGCGCCGCCGAAGAGATCGTGGACCGCCTCGCCAAACACGAACCCGACCATGGTGAAGGTCGTGGCCCAGATGATCGCGCCGAGGATATTCAGGAGGGTGAAACGCCAGGTCGGCACCTGCGAGACGCCGATGGCGATCGGGCTTGCGATCCTCAGGCCGAAGATGAACCGGAAGGTCAGGGTGTAGCTGATCGGAAACCGCTCGATGAATTTCAGCGCCCGGGCGAAGGCGGCCTGCTGGGTCGCCCGCGCCACCCACCGGTGCGTCCGGAACCGCCGGCCCGCCACGAACAACAGGTGGTCGAGGATCGCCGAACCCGCCGTGGCGCAGCCCAGAGTCAGCCACAGGTTCAGGATCTGCTGGCGCGCCAGCAGACCGCCGACGATCACCGCCGTCTGGCCCTCGAACGCCGCGCCGAGGAAGATCCCGATCGGCCCATACTGTCGCAGAAACTCTTCCATCGCCTCGCCGGTGCGCTTTCGGGAGAGCGCTCATAGCACAGCCAGCGCGAGGGTCAGTCGCCGATCCCTCCAGTCGCGAAAGGGGGCGGTGAAATCAGGCGGCGACCCGGTCCCTGGAGGCGGCGGCCTCCAGGTCCAGCAGCCAGCGCTTGCGGTGCAATCCCCCGCCATATCCGGTCAGCGAGCCATTGGTCCCGATGACCCGGTGGCAGGGCACGACGACGGCGACCGGGTTGGCTCCGTTGGCCAGGCCGACCGCACGCACCGCCGTCGGCCGCCCGATCCGCTGCGCCAGGCGCGCGTAGCTCAGGGTTTCGCCGGCGGGAATCGTGCAGAGCGCGTTCCAGACGCTGAGCTGGAACGGCGTGCCGGACGCCCTCCACGCAACGGCCTCCAGGGCGGCGACCTCGCCGGCGAAATAGGCTTCGAACGCCCCGCGCCAGGGCGACCGGCCTTCCCCGAGCCGGCTGGCCGGATAGTGGCGTCCGATCCAGGCCAGCATGGCCGGCTCGTAGTCCGTCCAGTTGAAGGCGCGCAGCAATCCCGCCTGGTCGGTGACCAGCAGGGCCGTGCCGACCGGCGTCGCCAGCCGGTCGAGGGTCAGGGTGTCAGGCGGCGCGTCGTCGAGCATCGGTCCGGGTCCTCTTGGTTTTGGCCGCCTCTACGGCGGGGGGTTCGACCGCCTTGACGGCGGTGACGGCGTCGGCCGCCCATAGGTGTTGCGCCGCATAGGCGCGCCAGGGCCTCCAGGCCTCGGCGCGAACCAGCAGCTCGGCCGGTGTCGGCCGTAAGCCTGCCGCGTCAGCCATGCTACGAAGCAGGCCGATGTCGGCCTGCGGAAAGGCGTCGGGTTCGCGCAGTTCGCGCAGCGCGATATATTGCGCCGTCCACTCGCCGACCCCGGGCAGCGCCTTCAGGGCGGCGACGGCGCTCTCCAGGCTGGCGCACGGCGTGAAGATGGCCGGGTCGGCCGCGACGGTGCGGGCCAGCGCTTCCAGCGCCGCGCCGCGCGACCTCGGCATGCCCAGCGCCGCGATATCCTTGCCAACCAGCCGATCCGGCGTCGGAAAGGCCCGCGCCAGTCCAAGGGCCGCCGCGGTCGGATCCTCGACCGCCTCGCCATAGGCCGCCACCAGCTTGGCCGCGAGGCCGCGCGCCGCCGTCACGGTGATCTGCTGGCCCAGGATCGCTCGCACGGCCAGCTCGAAACCGTCCCAGGCGCCCGGCGCGCGCAGCCCCGGCCGCGCCGCCACCAGCGGCGCCAGCGCCGGGTCCTGGCTCAGGTGCGAACCGATCAGGCCAGGATCGGCGGTGAGGTCGAAGACCCGGCGAATGCGGGCGATCACCGCCGGCAGGACCCGCACCTTGGGAAAGTGGATCTCCGCCACCAGGAAGTCTCCGGCGCCGGGCGAGACCGTGACCACGCCGCACATCCCTTCGACGACGAGGGTTCGCGCATAGCGCCGGGGCGTCACCTGCTCCACGCCCGGGATCGCCCGCGCCGAGAGAAAATCGATCATCGCGACCCAGTCGTAGGGCGCCCGGTAGGGCAGGCGAACCGTGATCCCGGCGACCTCGGACGGCGCCTCGTCGGCGCGGCTTCGGCGCAGCGTCCCGGGGGGTCGGCTGAACAGCTGCTGAAACGTCTCGTTGAAGCGCCGCACGCTGCCGAAGCCCGAGGCCAGCGCCACCTCGCCCATCGGCAGCAGGGTCTCCTGGATCAGCTGCTTGGCCAGCAGCACCCGACGGGTCTGGGCGACCGCCACCGGTGACGCGCCAAGGTGCTGGCGGAACAGTCGGCGCAGCTGCCGCTCACCGACCCCCAGCCGGGCGGCGAGCCCGTCCACATCGCCGGCATCCATCGCACCGGCCTCGATCAGCGCCAGCGCCCTGGAGACGGTGTTGGACGTGCCGCGCCACGCGCCGAGATCGGGTGAACTCTCCGGGCGACACCTCAGGCAAGGTCGATAGCCGGCCTCCTGACAGGCCGCGGCGCTGGGATAGAAAGTCATGTTCTGCGGCTTGGGCGTGCGCGCCGGGCAGATCGGGCGACAATAGATGCCCGTGGTCTTGACCGCGCCGAAGATGCGGCCGTCGAACCGGGTGTCCCGGGTCAGGAAGGCGCGGCGGCAGGCTTCGAAATCCATATCCATGCCGCCAGAATGGCCGCCCCGCGTCAGCATGTCTCGCGGTTTTCGGACATCGATGAGCTTGACCTCGCGGCGGAACAACGCCCTGGACCGGGCGGCGGCGTCTTAGCTAATTCGACACAATCGAGGTTCAGAATTGGCGGCATGACGCAGACTTCGAAACCCGCCGTGCTGGTCACCGGCGGGGCCGGCTATATCGGCGCCCACACCGCCAAGGCGCTTGCCGAGCGCGGCTTCACGCCGGTCGTCTACGATAGTCTGGTCTCCGGCTTCCGTGAGGCGGTCCAGTGGGGACCGTTCGTCCACGGCGACATCCGCGACCACGTCGCCCTGGCCGAAGCGATCAAGACCCATCGGATAACGGCGGCGATCCATTTCGCCGGATTGATCGAGGTCGGCCGTTCCGTGGCCCGGCCTGACCTGTTCTGGGACGTCAATGTCGGGGGCACGACGACCCTGTTGACGACCCTGCGCGAGCACGGGGTCGGGCGGCTGGTGTTCTCCTCCAGCGCCGCGGTCTACGGACAGGGCGGCCGGGGTCCGCTCGAAACCATCGGCGAGACCGCGGAGAAGGCCCCGGCCAGTCCCTATGGCGACACCAAGCTCGCCGCCGAGTGGCTGATCCAGGCGCAATGCGGGGCCTACGGACTGTCCGCCGTCGCGCTGCGCTATTTCAACGCCGCGGGGGCCGATCCGTCCGGCATGATTGGCGAGAGCCACGAGCCGGAAACCCATCTGATCCCGCTGGCCATGGCCGCCGCCCTGAGCGAGGGGGGTCCGCTGACCGTCTTCGGCAAGGACTTCGACACTCCCGACGGGACCTGCCTGCGTGACTATGTCCACGTCGCCGATCTGGCCGCCGCCCACGTCGCGGCCCTGGAGCTGGAGCTCGCCGATGGCGCCTTCGAGGCAGTGAACCTTGGCGCCGGCGCGGGCAAGTCCGTCCTTGAGGTCATCGATTCCGTCGGCGCAGCGCTGGGCAAAACGGTTCCGTATGTCTCTGGCGCACGCCGGGCAGGCGATCCCGCGAGCCTGGTGGCCAATCCGGCGCGCGCCGCGGCGCTGCTCGGCTGGACGCCGACGCGGTCGTCCCTGGCGCGGATCGTCGAGGACGCCCTGCGCTGGGAGCGCGCGCCGAAGTATGGCGTCGGTCCGCGTGGCGTTTCCGGGCGCCGCGGATCGCCGACGGGGGCTTGAAAAATCAGATGGGCCTGAGGCGTGCCGGGCTGCGGCATGCGCTTTGCCGGCGGCGCCACAGACAGGTCACCGAGTACGCGTAAGGTCCAATCGGGTTGTGGAGTTTTCTTGCTGTTCTGGCTGCTGATCATTGCTGGGGTGATACTGGGCGGACTGCTGGTCGCGCTGTGGCTGGCCATGCGGCGGGCCGAACGGCGCGCGCGGGCGGCGGTGTTTCGGACGCTGGGGGTCGATGACGAGTCCATCGCCATCCTCAGCGCCGGCACACGAGCGATCTCCGAGGACCTCACTGTGCTCCGGTCACCGGCGACCCTGCGCGGCCTGCCAACCCTCGAGCGCGGGCCGGTGACATCGGAGGATCCGCTTGAGCCCGGCTATCGGTCGAACCTCATCGATCTGCCACGCCGGCGCGCGGGGCAGCGGTCGGCCCGCGCCCCGGGGCGGCGCGGCCCCCCGGACAACCCGCACTGAAGCGCCTTGAGGTGGGCGCCGGGGGCCGGGGTTAACCGGTTGCTTAAGCGAAACCCGCCATAGTCGCTGTCGCGTTCCCCAAGGGCTGATCCCGATGCCGTTCGACGCCAGCGCCGACCCCGCCGAGACTCGCGCGCATCGTCGTGGCCCCCTGCGCCCGCGACATCTGGTCAGCGCCCGCTCGCGCCTGGGCGGCGACACCCTCGCGCGCCTGGTCCAGCTCAGCGATCTGCTGCTGATGGCTGGCGTCGTCGGAGTTGCTTGGCTCCGTCAGGGTCCAGCCTCCGGCCTCGTGCTGGCCGCCTCGCTGCTGGTTGCCGCGACCCTGGTCAGCTTCGAGGCCTATCAGTTGAGCGCGCGCGAGCGCCTGCATCGGCACATCTACCGGGTCATCGGCGCGGTCGGCGGATCAGGGCTGATCATGCTGACCTTCGTATCCCTCCGCGCACCCGAAACCAGGGCCCACAATACGGGCCAGATCGTCGACTGGTGCCTGACGATCGCGGGGTTGCTCGCCGCCTCGCACCTGTGTTGGTTCCTGTACGTCCGGCAGCTCAGGACCAGAGGTCTGCTCACGCCCAATCTGTTGATCGTCGGCGCCACGCCGGCGGCGGCCCGACTGATCGACGCGGCGTTGCGCAGCCGCGAGGTGAATATTCTTGGCATCTTCGATGACCGAGGCGCCCGCACGCCGCGTGACATCGCCGGCGTGCCGGTGCTGGGGACCACGGCCAGCGTGACCTCGCACCGTCTCCTGCCCTACGTTGACCGGATCGTGGTGACGGTTCCGGCCAATGCCGCGGGCCGCATCGCCCAGCTTCTCGCCAGCCTGGCCCCGGTCCCCAACGCCATCAGCCTGCTGGTGGAAGGCCGCGACGCGGCCCGCGAACTGGCCGCCCATGAGCGGATTCTCGACATCCCGCTGGCCCACCTTTCAGGCGCCCGGCGCGGCGCCTGGCAGCTGTTCGTCAAGCGATCTCTCGACATCGCGCTCAGCGTTCTGGCGGTGATCGCGCTGATCCCATTGCTGGTGATTCTGGTGATCGCCATCCGGATCGACAGTCCCGGCCCCGCCCTCTTCAAACAGCGCCGCCACGGCTACCTGAACGAGGAGGTGCTGGTCTGGAAGTTCCGCTCCATGCGGGCCGGGGCCGCCGATGCTCACGCCAGTCGTCAGGTCAGCGCCAACGACGACCGGGTCACCCGGGTCGGACGGTTCATCCGCAAGACCAGCCTCGACGAGCTTCCACAGCTCTGGAACGTGATCCGTGGCGAGATGTCCCTGGTGGGGCCCCGGCCCCACGCCATCGGCATGCTGACCGACGGCGCGGAGGCCAGCAAGCTGGTGGAAACCTACGCCCACCGGCACCGGATGAAGCCCGGCCTCACCGGCTGGGCCGCCGTGAACGGTTCGCGCGGGCCGGTCGATACGCCGGAGGCTGTACGCCGCCGCGTGTCGCTGGACCTTGAGTATGTCGAGCGCCAGTCCGTATGGCTGGATATGGCCATCATCCTGCGCACGCTGCCCTGCGTACTTGGGGACGCAGGAACGGTGCGTTAGAGTTGCCATTCGCGGCGGCGTTCACCGCAGGGAATAGAGTCGCCCAAGGTGCCTGATCAGACGGAAGACGGCGCGCCGTCGATGCGGGATTTGCGGGCGCGCCTGGCCACCGGCACAATCTGGATCGCCGCGGCGCGCCTGAGCACCAACCTGCTCGGCCTCACCACCACCCTGGTGCTGGCGCGAATCCTGATTCCGGCGGATTTCGGGCTGGTGGCGTTCGGCACGACGATCCTGTGGGTGGTCGGCTCCGTGACCAACATGTCGCTGTCGCAGGCCCTGATCCAGCACAGGGCTCCGACGCCCGCACATTTCCAGACCGCCTGGACCCTCAACGCCGCGCGCGGTTTCCTCATCGCCCTGTTCCTGTGCCTGGCGGCCAAGCCCGCCGCCCTGATCTCCCACGAGCCGCGTCTGTTCGCCCTGATGTGCGTCCTGGCGCTCGGCCCGATCCTCGACGGATTTCAGAATCCCCGGACGGTCATGCTGGTCCGGGATCTGATCTTCCGGCAGCAGTTCGCCCTGCAGGTCAGCGCCAAGCTGACGGCGCTGGTCGTCTCGATCGTCTTCGCCCTGATTTACAAGACCTATTGGGCCCTGGTCCTGGGCACGCTCGCGGGCCAGGCGGCGGGCCTGGCGATTTCCTACCTGCTCTTCCCGTTCCGGCCGCGCCTGAACCTTGAGCACTACCGGGAGCTGTTCGCCTTTTCCGTGTGGCTGACGCTTGGCGATGTGGTCCTGACGCTGAATCTCAAGTTCGACAGCCTGCTGATCGGCCAGTTCCTGGGTCGTGCGCCGTTGGGGGTCTATGCGGTCGGAGACAATCTGGCGGGTTTGCCGACCAAGGAAGCCATGACCCCGGTCATGTCGACGCTGTTCCCGGCCCTTGCGCATCTGGTTCATGATCGCGGCCGGCTGGGGGCGGCCTATCAGCGCGCCCAGACCTTGGTCGCCGCCGCCGCCCTGCCGGCCGGCATCGGCCTGGGCCTGATCGCCGACCCGCTGATCCGGCTGACCATGGGCGACAAGTGGCTCGGCGCGATCCCGGTGGTTCAGATCCTGACGCTGGTCTATTCGATCATGACCCTGGCGATGCTCGCCCAGTCCATCGCCCTGGCCGCGGGCGAGACCCGGCTGTTGTTCAAGCGCGACCTGCAGGGCTTCCTGATCAGCGCGCCCGTCGTGGGGGTGGGCATGTATTTCGGCGGCCTGATGGGTATCCTCTACGTCAGGATCTTCCTGGCCGGCGTCGGCATCATGCTCAACATGCAGGTGGTCAAGCACATCTCCGGCCTGTCGATCATCGCCCAGCTGTCGGCCAACGCGCGCGCCCTGGTCAGCGTGGTCGCCATGACCCTGGCCGTGCTGGCCGTCGCCCTTGCCGCGCCGATGGGCCACGCGGCGCCGGCTCTGGTGGCGTCGATCGCCCTACGGGTCGCCGTCGGGGTCTTGACCTATCTGGTCAGCACGACGGCGCTGTGGCTGCTGCAAGGACGTCCCGGGGGTCCCGAGGACGAGCTGCTCCGATTCGCCACGCGCCTCTGGGACAGGGCGCGCGCCAACCGCAGCTAGATCGACGCGGCGTCCGAGCCGTAGTCGCGGACGAAGATCAGGTTCTCACCGGAAATCAGCATGTCGAACTCCGGGCCGATGGCCGCCCGGAACGAGCGGCTGGACCTGCGGCCTGGCAGCATCCAGTCGTGGGGCTCGATGAAGATCGCCGGGGCCTGGGCGATCCAGTCGGTCGCCTCGGAGAACAGGTCGTCCTCGAAGCCTTCGATATCGATCTTGACCAGAAGGAGGCGCCCGTTCTCTACCCGGTTCAGCAACTCCGCCACGGTGGTGATCGGCACGTCGCCGCCGCGCACGGTCTGGACGCCCCAGGAGGCGTCGGCGGCCACCAGGCTGACCGACCCCGGCCTGGCGACGATGGCGGCCTCGACGATCTCGACGTTCCGCCCGCGCGTATTCAGCCGCAACACCTGCAGATTGGCGGGGTCGGGCTCGACGGCCAGGATGCGCGCGGCGGGAAACTGTTGGGAAAACCAGATGCAGGCGGTCCCGATATTGGCGCCGGCATCGATGATCACCGGCGTCTGTCCCTGCGCCAGAGCCTCGTCATAGATGCGCCGGACGGTGGCGTACTGCGGGAACTTGGCGAGGTCGTATTCGCGCGCGCCAAGCGTGTCCCAGAAGGTTTTCAGATCGCTGTCCGCCGGACGGAAGAAGATCTCCCCGAACCGCGATTTCGCCCGGGTCAGCCCCGGGGACACCCTGCGTTGCGTGACGAGATAGGAAAGGCCCAGCGCCTTCACATAGAGCCTCTCACGTTTCAACCGAGCGGCTATGCCCATGGTGTGGCCCTTTCGTCGTGCTGGGGAAGCCGGTCGCGCCCGCGCGCGGCCGAGACTCTTTTCAGGATCGCCCGTCGAGGCATAGCCAGAAAGTCTGTTTGTTCGGTTGACAGCGCGCGAGGCGACATCGCCTCACGGGCGTTTAGGGCCGGAAATTGCCTCATCGCGCGCCGTCGGGTCGCGGCGGGCGACCGGCGAACCAGCTGCGGCGACGACGTCGTGGAGCGCGGCGACGATCGCGTCCGGTCGATCGATCATCATCAGGTGCGAGGACTTCACCAGCCGCTGCTGACCCGGGCGGAACCTGGCCGCGAGGTCCTGATGAAACGCCTGCCAGACCTGCCCCCCAGGATCGTCCGCCCCGGCGGGCAGACCCGTGGGCGTGGCGGTCAGGATGATCACCGGCAGGGTCTTCAGGAGATCGCCCACCCGATCGACCTCATCGGACGTGGCGGCGAACAGGGTCTCGATCTCCGAGACCTGCGTGCGCCAGGTCTGAGACCGCAGCCCGATGGCCCGGTCGTGGGCGCCGGCGGTGCGGGGCACACAGGCGTCGCGCGCCGCATCGACGCCTGGTCGGGCCTCCATGGCCTGGGCGCAGGCCGTGACCCGCTGGCGAATGCCCTCCACACTGCCGGCTCCCTGGCCGAGGATCGCGGCGAACCGACGATCCTGGTGTTCCACCGACGGGTCGACCAGCACCATTCCGACCACATCCTTCCGCCGCCGGGCCGCGAGCAGGCGAACGTAGAGCCCCCCGCTGGAGTGTCCCACGAGGACCAGCGGCCCCCTTACGCCCGCCAAGCGCAACCCGCGATCAAGGTCTCTGGCGATCGCCGCGCCGTCGCGCGGCAGGGGTCCCGGATCGCTGAAGCCGTAGCCGGCTCGGTCGTAGGCGCAGACCCGGTTGGTTGTCGCCACCAGGGGTTGGACCTTCCACCAGGCCGCGGCGTTGGCGCCGAAACCGGATTCCAGGATCACGGTCGGGTGTCCATGACCGATGCACCGGAAATTGAGCTTTCGGTCTGCGGACAGGGCCACGGGCTGCCCCGGCCGATCATAGGCCATCGCCAGGCGCGCTGAAGCCGCCGCCGCGGCGACCGGCATCGGCCCAAGGACCACCCCGCCAACTGTCGCTCCGACCAGGGCGGCGAACCAGGCCGGCCGGCGGCGCCCGGATAGGGTCATCGTATGCGGACCAGCGTAAACCGCCCCTGCCGGGCGGCGATCTCGGCTGTCGCCGGCAGCGGGCGGCCCAGCAGATCTGCGTCGCAGATCAGGGAATAGTCGAAACGCTTCTGGGCGACCACCGCGTCCAGGGTGCGGTTGTAGTAGTCGACCGCCGCCTTGCCGATGAACGGCTTGTGGTCTGGAAGATCGCTGAGCGCAAAGGCCAGGCGCCCCTTCAGCCGGATGGGTTGAGCGGTTGGGATGGCGAAAAGGGCGGCGGCCTGGCCGTACATCGAGATCAGCATCGGCCCATACATCTCGCACCGCCGCTGCTGTCCCAGGCGCGGCTGCAGCGACACATTGATGAAGTTCACCACCCGGTGCGGCGGAATTTGCGACGCCACGGCGCGGTAGTCGCGAACATCGGGGGCGTAGCTGCGCCAGTCCAGGCAGATGTATCCGATGCGGCCGACCACCAGCAGCACGATCAGCACCACCGGGATCGCGTCGTATCTGTCGGGGCGAAGACGAAACGACAGCGACCCGACCAGCAGCAGGGCGAAGAACAGCGGCATGCGGTCCGACACATAGCCGACGCCGAACATGGCCGGCGGAACAACGGCGACCAGCGCCGCGCCGATCGAGAGGGCAATCCAGGTTTCCCGCGGCAGGCGCGCGCGTCCACGAAGGCCCAGCCAAGCCACAAGCGCGGCCGTGGCGGTCAGGGTGACCACGTCGAACGCCAGCGTCGGACCCTCGGCGACGCGGACAATCGTCTGCAGGCGATAGGCGGCCAGGTCGATCAGCCGCTGGGCCAGGCTTCCGCGGTTCATCAGATGCTGAATGCTCTGGCCCGCGGTGGTCACGCCGCCCGACGCCTGCGCCGTCGCGCTGATGACGAACAACGCCAGGGGCGCGATCGCCTGGACGGCGAGCGCCAGGAGATGTCGCGCGAAGCTCCAGACCCCTTCGCCCTTGAGAACGAAGAATCCAAGTTCCAGTCCGCCGAGCAGCAAGCCGTAGAGGCCGAACGCCACGCCGTGGGTCAGGAAAATCACCAGGCCAAAGACGATGCCGACGGGCGCCGCGACCGCCAGGCGCCGACGCAGCAACAGCCAGGCCGTCGCGCCCCAGAAGGCTAGCCCCAGGCCCAGAAGAAAATTTGCAAATCCCCAGATAAATATGAAACTATAGAGTAACGGCACAATCAGAACGGCGTTCAGAATGCCGAACTTTCCCGTCAGCGCCCGGTTGAATATCAAAATTCCTATATATTGTATTGAGAATATAACTATAGTGAATATTCGTGGAGAAAATTCCGGTTTCAGCCAGAGCGATATCTGTGATCCGAGGACATCAAGGCCGATATTTGGGAGAAGCGACCAATGACTCTCGTAGCTATCCCTGAGGAAGGAGAGTTGGGAGAGCTTGGCCAGGACGAAATATCGGTTCAGGTGATCGTAGAAATCGATCGTCGGAAGCACCGGGGCCGTCAGGATGGGCAGGCAGGCGACCGCAAAAATCGCCGCCAGCAGCGCCGCGGTCATGCCAGCGCCTGCCAGCGTCGCGTGACGGGCGGACACGGAGGGATTCACAGCCTCACGAACCAAGCGCAAACTCCAGAGCGAACGGCGATGATCGGGTGGCGAATGACCCTCAGGCGGGAGAGTCTAGCAAGGACCCGCGCCCGGTAGATCGAGTTCCGGTCCGCGCCGACCTCGCGGGGGATCTCATCTCAGCCGATCGCCTTGCGGGCCGTCAGAACCAGCTGCTGGTGCTCGACCACAGCGACCAGATGATCGGATCCAGGACCACCGCGGGCACAACGACCGCCGCGACAGGCACATCGGGGTGCAGCCAGTGATCGAGCGTCAGGACGTCGCCGACCGGCTGCAGGTCGAGGGTCGCGTTATCGTGGTTGTTGAGGCCGACGTTGTCTTTCGCGAGATTGAAACTTGTCGCATGGTTGTTGTCCAGGACGCCGTTGGTGATCTTGGACATGTAGATCCACGAGGTCATGTCCTTGTAGCCCTGGACGAGGTTGCCCTCGATCGTCACGTTGGACGCGTCGGCGACATAGATGCCGTTGTACATGCCGCCCACCACCGCATTGCCGGTGATCGTCACGTTCTTGTATTCCAGCATCTTCTCATTGCCCATGAAGATACCCTGCATGACGCCGCCGGCGCCGCGGGTGATGATGTTGTCGGTCACGACGATGTCATGCACCGGCTCAGTGGTTCCGGTCGTCCAGAACTGGATGGCGTCGGGGTGGTCGCCCGCCTTGGGCGCGAAGTCGGTGAAGGTGTTGCCGGTGATGGTGATGTTCGAGGTCCCGCCCCCGTGCATCCCGTCGGACTGGATGTTGTGCAGCTTGTTGCCAGACAACATCACCGTGTCGC
>NZ_JANMBF010000014.1:0-1956 GCF_031360265.1 Phenylobacterium sp. | reverse complement strand
CGCCGTCTATGAGCCGGCCCATGAGCGAGCGCGTGCGAAAGTTGGTCGGCCTGGTCGGCATCATGGCCTTCCTGGCGGCCTACATCACCGCCATGACGCTGATCAGCGACCACATCCCCCAGCACTGGGCCGCGCGCATGGCCTTCTATGTATTCGCCGGCATCGGCTGGGGCATCCCGATCCTGCCGCTGATCAGCTGGATGAACACCGGACGCTGGCGGCGTTAGGGCTCGGCGTTTCCGTCTTGCCCTGAGCCCATAAGCCGTTAGAAGGGCCGCTCGCCGCGAGGCGTCGGAGCGTAGCGCAGCCTGGTAGCGCACTTGACTGGGGGTCAAGGGGTCGCAGGTTCAAATCCTGTCGCTCCGACCATCGCAAAATCAAGCACTTAGCTGATTTTCGAGGGCGGCAAATCGGACCGGATTGAGGGTCTCAGGTTACACCTCAGGTAACGGCATTGTGTAGCGAGAGCCTCAGGCCTGTATGGTGGGGCATGGCTGAAACGTCACCGATCCCCGCGAAGAAGCCATCTGCTCGCGCCAGGTTTAGCGCCCTGCCGATCTCCGACGACCACATCACCCGCCTTTCCTACCGGATCTATGTTGACGAGACTGGTCTCGAGACGTGGCGTGGACACAGCCTGTTCGGGTTTGCCGGCGTGGCTGGATATGGCCCCGAGATCTTGCGCGTCGACCGGGCATGGAAGCGCCTGAAGCGGGACCATTTCGGCGGAGAGGAAGCTCGACTCCACGCGTCGCGCGATGTCCTGACCGCGGAACAGCAGTTGGCGATCGACGCCTTCTTCTCAACCACACGGCTGCGCCGGTTCGCCTACATTTGCGAGGCGCCGCCCATGGCACTGCCAGGGGTTGATGCCCTCAAGGCGATGCGGGGCATGCTGGTGAAGGAGGTCGTGGACCACATCAGCAGCTTGCCCAAAATACCTGACGATATTGCGATCGTGTTCGAGACCTCGGAGCGCCTCTCCCCACAGATAATGGACATATTTCCGGGTCTGGCGTTTACGGTCGATGCGCCCGATCTCCCGCGGCCGCTCAAGCGGCAGGTCGTCACAGCTTTCACGGACAAGAAGGTCGGCGTCGCCACGCTTGAGATGGCCGACCAAGTCGCGTACCAGGCCCAGAGGGAACATCGGCGGGGCATCCCGATCGCAGACCCCGGCCCGGCGTTCCGGTCGGTGTTTCCCGACCCGCGCCCGCCTTACGCGAAATTCATGCTCATGCGCATCGCCAGCGCAGCCTATGCTGACCAGGGACTGACGTGTACGTTTGAAGAGCCTGGAATGGTGGGATTCCGTTTCGAGGGCGAGAAGGGCCTCGCAGCCGCAAACCGCTGGCTGGCGAGGATGCCCGCCGAACAGGCCGTAAAAGTGTTTGGGTTGCGACCACTGCCTACGTAGCGGCTTAACCCCGTCCACCTTTTTGGGGGAAGATCAGATCGGCGGAAGTAGGTGTTATCTCAGCAGAGCATCCAGGCGGGCCTTGACGGCTTCAAGGTCGTGGAGGGTGTCGAGGAGCGCGCCCTGTCCGCCGACGGCCAACGGCGCGATCTGGCCCGCCGCCCGAGAGGCGCCCCCTCCACGGCCCGCCGAGACAAGCCGCTTGATGCCCTGTTCGCGGTGCAGGCGCTGGACGCCCTTGATGGTGTAGCCCTCGCCATGCAGCAGGGTGCGCACGCCGCGAAGCACAGCGATGTCGGCGGGCCGATAGAACCGGCGGCCGCCGGCTCGTTTCATCGGGCGGATGAAGGCAAACTTGGTCTCCCAGAAGCGCAGCACGTGCTGGGGCACGTTCAGCTCGTCCGCCGCTTCGGAGATGGTCCGAAAGGCTTCCGGGCCCTGGGCCATGGGCTAGGCCGCCCTCACCGAACCCACCTCACCGGGAGAGCGCGCGGTCGACCCGCGCCTTCATGACCTGTGAGGCGCGAAAGCCAATGACG
>NZ_JANMBF010000010.1:0-16363 GCF_031360265.1 Phenylobacterium sp. | reverse complement strand
CACAGGCCTCTCCCAGCAGGTTGGCCACCGGTTCGGGATAGTCGTGGGCGCGCAGGATCTCATCGACGGCCGGACCAAGCCGTGCGAGGCGCCCGCGCACCGGCTCGCCCTCGATCTGGAATGGCGCGACCTGATCGTCGGGGGCGGGGGAAAGCGAGCTGGACCTCATGGGCCGCGCATATAGGACCAACGCGGCGGCATTGCGAGCGCACCCGCGAACCTGCCCGTCAATGCTTGTCGGTCTTGCTGGCCAGCAGGTCCATCAGCGCCAGGAACACGCCGGAAACCACGAAGGTCAGGTGGATTCCCACCAGCCAGGCCAGGGTGCGGTCGGGGATCGCCTCGCCCTCGGCCAGCTTCATGAAGGCCCGCAGCAGGGCGATGGCGCTGATCGCCACGATGGAGGCGATCAGCTTCATCTTCAGGCCGGAGAAATCGACCTTGCCCATCCAGCCCGGCCGATCCTCGTCGTCGCCGGTGTCGATCTTGGAGACGAAATTCTCGTAGCCGGAGAAGATCACGATCAGCAGCAGGTTGCCGGCCAGCGACAGGTCGATGAGCGACAGGACCATCAGGATCGCCCCTTCGGGCGACATGGTCGCCACGTCGGCCAACTTGTGGATCGCCTCGTTGACGAAGACGATCAACAGCGCCGCCAGCGCCGCCACCAGGCCGAGGTAGAACGGCGCCATCAGCCAGCGCGAGCGGAACAGCCACAGCTCCAGCAGGCGCTCGAGCGCGGGTTTGCGATGCGGGCTGGTCGGCGTCTGCGGGGTCATCGCCGATAGATGGCGCGCCGGATGGCGGGGGGCAACGGCTTTCAGCTCCGCAGCTTGGCCCCCACCGCCTTGTCCGCCGCCGCCACGATGCGGGCCGACAGCGACTCGATCTCGGCGTCGGTCAGGGTTTTCTCGACGGGCTGGACGGTGACCTCGACGGCGACCGACTTCTGGCCCTCCGGCACGCCCTTGCCCTGGTAGACATCGAACACCCGGGCGCCGGCGATCAGCGATTTATCGACGCCCAAGATGGGGCGAACAAGGTCCCCTGCCGGGGTGTCGACGGCGACCAGGAAGGCGAAGTCCCGCGTCAGCGGCATCAGCGCCGAGAGCGCCAGGGCCGGTTTGGTCTTGGTGGGTTTCCGCTTGGGCTCGGGGATGGCGTCGAGGTTGAGCTCGAAGGCCAGCATGGGGCCGTCGGCGTCCAGCGCCTTGAGGATCGCCGGGTGCAGCTCGCCGAACTCGGCGATCACCGTCTTGGGCCCCAGCTGCAGGCGGGCCGAGCGGCCGGGGTGCCACCAGGCCGAGGCCTGGCCCTGGACGACCTGAAGGGGCGGCGCGCCCATCTCGTCCAGCAGGGCCATAAGGTCGGCTTTCAGCACAAACAGCGGGTCGGCCGGGACAGCGTCTTGGACGGCGTCCCAGCGCCTGGGCGGATGCGGCGCGATCAGGGCCGCGACCACGCTCGCCTGGTCCTGCGGCCGGTCGCCGCGGAAGATCGGACCCACCTCGAACAGCGCGACGTCGGGGAAACCCTGACGGGAGTTGCGGGCCGCCGCCTCGATCAGGTTCGGCAGCGCCGAGGGCCGCATGCAGTCGAGGTCCGAGGCGATAGGGTTGGAAAGCCTCAGCTTTTCGTCTCCGCCGCCGAACAGCTTGGCCCAGGCGGTGCGCATGAAGCTCCAGGTGACCGCCTCGGCATAGCCGCGCGCGGCCATGACGCGTCGGGCGGTGCGCATGCGGGTCTGGCGGACGGTCAGCACGCCGCCGACCGGCCGCGGCATTTCCGGCAGAGGCGTCGAAGGCAGTGCGGCGAAGCCCTCGATGCGGGCCACCTCCTCGACCAGGTCGGCCTTGCCGTCGACATCGCGCCGCCACGACGGCGGGGTGACCATCTCGCCGTGCACGGCAAAGCCCAGGTCCGTCAGGATCGCGTCGATCCGCGCGTCGGCCACCGTCAGGCCCGACAGCTTTTGCACGTAGGCATGGTCGAATTCGACAGCCGCAGGCGGCGCGGGCGGGGCGCCCGCCACCCGGATCTCCGACGCCTCGCCGCCGCAGAGATCGAGGATCAGCCGCGTAGCCAGCTCCAGACCGGGGACCACGAACTCAGGGTCGACGCCGCGGGCGAAGCGGTACTGGGCGTCCGACGTGATGCCCAGCGTGCGGCCCGCCTGGGCCGTGCGGATCGGGTCGAACCAGGCGCACTCGACGAAGACGTCGGTGGTGGTCTCGCTGACCTTGGTGGACTCCCCGCCCATCACCCCGCCCAGGCCGATGGCGCCGGAGCCGTCGGCGATGACGCAGATCTCTGGTGTGACGGCGTAGGTCTTGCCGTCCAGGGCTTCCAGCGTCTCGCCCTCGCGGCCCAGGCGGGCCTCGACGAAGCCGCCGGTGAGCCTGGCGGCGTCATAGACGTGCAAGGGCCGGCAGCGGTCGTAGGACATCAGGTTGGTGACATCGACGAGCGCGCTGATGGGCCGCAGGCCCACGGCCAGCAGCCGCTGTTGCAGCCAGGCCGGCGAGGCGGCGTTGGTGACGCCCCTGATCAGTCGACCGGCGAACACCGGGCAAGCGTCGCCATCGACGCGGATCTCGATGGTCGCCGGGAACTTGCCGGGGACCGGCGCGACGGCGGGGTCCTTCAGTCGGCCCAGGCCGGCGGCGGCCAGGTCGCGGGCGATGCCGACCACGCCCAGCCAGTCGGGGCGATTGGGCGTGACCTCGAAGTCGATCACCGCCTCCAGGCCCAGCGCCATGGCCGCCGGCGTGCCCACTGACAGGCTGTCGTCCAGCTCGAGGACCCCGTCGGACTCGCTGGCGGTCCGCAGTTCGGCGGCCGAGCAGAGCATGCCGTTGGAGACCACGCCGCGTACCGGCCGGGCCTCCAGCGTGATCCCGGAGCCGGGCACGAAGGCGCCCAGCGGGGCGTAGATCGTGGTCAGGCCGGCCCGCGCGTTGGGCGCCCCGCAGACGATCTCCTTGCGGCCGTCGACGGTATCCACCTGGCAGACCCGCAGGCGGTCGGCGTTGGGGTGCTGGCGGGCCTCGACGATCCTGGCCACCGAGAAGGCGGCCAGCTGGGACGCGGGATCGTCCACATGCTCGACCTCCAGACCGGCCATGGTCATGGCGGCCACCACCTCGCCGGCGGTGGCGGTGGTGTCGAGGTGCTGCTTGAGCCAGGAGAGGGTGAATTTCATGGTCTGCCCTCCCTCAGCTCAGGCCGGTGGCGGGATTGGGCGCGGCGAAGGCCGAGAAGCCATAGTGGTCCAGCCAGCGGACGTCGGAGGCGAACATGTCGCGCAGGTCCGGCACGCCGTATTTCAGCATCCCCAGCCGGTCGATGCCGAAGCCGAAGGCGAAGCCCTGCCAGACGTCCGGGTCGAGGCCACAGGTCCGCAGCACATTGGGATGCACCATCCCGCAGCCGACGATCTCCATCCAGTCGTCGCCCTGGCCGATCTTGATGTCCGCGCCCGAGCGGTCGCATTTGACGTCCATCTCCGCGCTCGGCTCGGTGAACGGGAAGTGGTGCGGGCGGAAGCGGGTCTCCACCAGCGGCGTCTCGAAATAGCGCGCGATGAAGGTCTCCAGCGTCCACTTCAGGTGGCCCATGTGGATGGCCCGGTCGATCACCAGGCCTTCCAGCTGGTGGAACATCGGCGTGTGGGTGGCGTCTGAGTCCGAGCGATAGGTGCGGCCCGGCACGATGATGCGGATCGGCGGCTCGCCGCCGTTCGGCGGGCCGTTGGCGATCCAGCCCGGCAGCGCCTGGTTGGTGCGCTGCATGGTGCGGATCTGCACGGGACTGGTGTGGGTGCGCAGCACCTTGCGCTCGCCGTGCTCGTCTTGCGGCAGCCAGAAGGTGTCGTGCATCTCCCGCGCAGGATGCTTGGGCGGGAAGTTGAGCGCGGTGAAGTTGTGGAAGTCGTCCTCGATGTCGGGGCCTTCCGCCAGGCCAAACCCCATCTCGGCGAAGATGGCGATCATCTCGTCCTGCACCTGCATCGTCGGATGCACCCGACCGCGGCGTTCGGGCGGCGGCGGCAGGGTCAGGTCCACATGCTCGGCAGCCAGTCTGGCGTCGAGCTCGCCGGCCTCCAGCTCAGCCTTGCGCTCGGCGATCGCAGCCCCGATCCGGTCGCGCAGGCCATTGATCAGCGGACCGCGCTCGCGGCGTTCGTCCGGGCTCATCGCCCCCCGGGTCTTGAGCAGGTCGGAAATCGAGCCGGACTTGCCGAGCGCGGCGTCCCGAACCGCCTCCAGGGCGGCGGCGTCGGGGGCGGCGGCGATCAGCGCGGAGAGGTCCGCTTCGAGTTTGGTCAGATCGGTCATGGGCTTCGGTTCTTAGAGGGGCTGAGGACGAAGGGAAATCCCTGCCTCCCCCGCGCAGCGGCGGGAGGCAGGCGGATGGCGCGCAGCAAAAAGCCCTCCGGCGGTTCAGGCCGAAGGGCTTTGAGATTGCTTCAGGAGCAGGGCTCCAGGCGATCAAGCCAGCGCGGCGCGAACCTTTTCGGCGATGGCCTTGAACGCGGCTGGGTCGGCGCCGGCGATGTCGGCGAGGACCTTGCGGTCCATTTCGATCCCGGCCAGGTCAAGGCCGTGGATAAATCGGGCGTAGGTCATGCCCTCTTCGCGCGCCGCGGCGTTGATCCGCTGGATCCACAGCGAACGGAACGCCCGCTTGCGGACCTTGCGGTCGCGGTAGGCGTACTGGCCGGCCTTGTCCACGGCCGCCTTGGCGGTGCGGATGGTGTTCTTGCGGCGCCCGTAGAAGCCCTTGGCCTGTGCGAGAACCTTCTTGTGACGTGCGTGGGCGGTGACGCCCCTCTTTACGCGAGCCATCTGTCAGAGCTCCTAGCTGAGGCCGTAGGGAAGGAATATCTTGATGATCTTGGCGTCGGACGCGCTCATCACCTTCGTTCCACGGTTCTGACGGATGTACTTGGCGTTGTGGCTGAGCAGGCGGTGACGCTTGCCGGCCACACCGGCCTTGATCTTTCCGGTCGCAGTGAGTTTGAAGCGCTTCTTGGCGCCTGATTTGGTCTTCAGTTTCGGCATTTCTCTGCGGAGCCGCGAAGCCCCGTCCTCTGGCGTATTGATGAGCCGCCCTGGCATGCCATGGGCCAGGCGGCTCCGAAGGGTGGGGCTAGTAGGGGAAACGGGCGCGGAAGGCAAGATGGGGCGTGCTTCCTTTGGGTCATCCCGGTTTCGCGAAGCGAAGACCGGCGACTGTATTGGGCCAAACCCGCTTGACCCAATACAGTCGCCGGACACGTCGCTGGCGCGGCGTTCCGGGATGACATGCCTTGGTCAGGAGATCGCCCGCACCCGCCTGCGCACCTGCCCGGCGAACCACAGCCCCGGCAGGATCAGCAGGGCCGCCATGGCGAAGGGCGCGCCGGGGGCGACCAGGGAGAACAGCTGGCCCGCCAGCACCGGGCCGCCGATGCGGGCCAGCGCCATGCCGCTCATGTTCAGGCCCAGCATCTCGCCCTGGCGGTCGGGCGGGGCGGCGCGCGAGATCAGGGCGGTGAGGTTGGGAAAGCAGATCGACTGGCCGATGCAGACCAGCGCGAACCCCAGCACCGCCACCGGCCAGCTCGGGGACAGCCACTGGACCACCAGGCCAAGGCCCATGAACACCAGGCCGCCGGTCAGCGTCCGGGGCTCGCCATAGCGGCGCACCAGCCGGCCCGACAGCCAGCCCTGGCAGAACGCCCCCAAGAGGCCGATGATCATGAATGCCAAGCCGATCTGGCGCGGACCCCAGCCGAAGCGGGCCTGGGTCCACAGGCCGTAGGTCGCCTCGATGCCGGCGAACCCCACAACGACGATGCCGCTGATCAGCAGGATGCGACTGATCACCGGGTGCGCCCAGGCTTCCTTCAGACCCTCCAGACGTGGACGCTGCGGGGCGCGCGTCGAGGGGTCGGGCCGGCTCTCGCGCACGAACACCACCACCGCCAGCGCCGAGGCCAGCGCGAAGCCCGCCGCCACCAGCAGCGGCAGCTGGAAGCCCAGCGCGCCCCGGCTGGGCTGGGCCAGCAGGCCGCCGATCGCCGGGCCGGTGGTAAAGCCGGCGCTGAACGCCGCGCCCATGATCCCCATCCGCCCAGCGCGCTTTTCGGGTGGGGTGATGTCGGCCATCGCCCCCTGCAGGGTCGAGATATTGCCGGCGAAGAGGCCGGTGGCGAAGCGGATGGCGAAGGCTGCCCAGATGTTCGGGGCGAAGGCCAGCCCCGCGTAGCTGACCGCCACCGCGGCGATGGTGACGATCAGCACCGGCTTGCGCCCGATGCGGTCCGACAGCCGGCCCCAGAACGGTTCGCCGAGGAACTGACCGAAGGAGAAGGCCGAGAACATCAGGGTGACCTGCCAGGCCGGCGCGTTGAACGCCCTGGCGAAGAACGGCAGCAGCGGGATCACCAGCCCGAAGCCGGCGATCATCAGGAAGATGACGCTGAGCAGCACGATCAGCGACCGGCGCTCTTCCGCCCCGGCGCTCATGGTCCATGGCCCTGGACCTGGCGCGGCGGCGCCCGGCGCGCGGCGCTCAGCGCCAGCAGGATTGCCGGCGCGACGATCAGCGCGCCCTGCCAGAACGGGGCGTTGATGCTGATCCCGGCGAAGGTCAGCCCGGCGCTGAGCGGCCCGACGAACCGGGCAAAGGCGCCGGCGGCATTGTTCAGCCCCAGGATCTGGCCCTGGCGGTGCGGATCGGCGGTGCGCGAAATCAGCGCGCCGACATTGGGCCAGGCCACCGACTGGCCGATGGCGGTGACGCACATCAGGGAGGTGGTCATGACCAGGCCGTTGGAGAACGGCTGCAGGGCTGATCCCAGCGCGGTGACCCCCATGCCAATGGCCAGCATCCGGCCCTCCCCGAACCGTTCGGAGAGCGGGCCGGTGATGAAGAACTGGGTGGTCGCGGCGACCACGCCGACGGCGGCGAAACAGACGCTGATCTGCCGCGGGCCCCAGCCGAAGCGGGCCTGGCCCCACAGGCCGAAGGTTGATTCGATGCCGGTGAAGGCAAAGCCCACCAGGAAGGTCAGCAGCATCAGCCGCCCGATCACCGGATGGCGCACCGCCTCGCCGATCGCCGACCAGCGGCTGGGCCGGTGGCTGATCGAGCGGTCGCGCACCTTGCTCTCGCGGATGAACAGAACGATCCCGATCACCGCCACGGCCGACAGCGCCGCGGCAATGAACAGGGGAATGCGAAACCCGATGGGGCCGATGTCGGTATGGGCGAATGCGCCGCCGACCGCCGGCCCGACGATCATGCCGACGTTCCAGGCCGCGCCCTGCCGCGAGAGCATCCGCGCCCGCCGCTCGGGCGGGGTGACGTCGGCGATATAGCCCTGGATCACCGCGCCGTTGCCGCTGGCCATCCCACCCAGGAAGCGGATGACGAAGGCCGCGGCGACATTCGGCGCGAAAGCCAGCGCCAGATAGCACAGGCAGTTGCCGGTAATCGTCGAGATCAATAGCGGTTTTCGGCCATATTTGTCGCTGAGCCGGCCCCAGAACGGCTCTCCGAAGAAGCCGCCCATGGCGTAGGCCGAGAAGATCAGCGCGATCTGCCACGGCTGCGCGTGCATCGACTTGGCATAGAACGGCAGCAACGGGACGATGATCCCGAAGCCCAGCATGTTGATGAAGATGACGGCGATCAGCGACGGCGCGGCCCAGCGGGACGGCGTCGACGCCTCCCGCGGCGCTAAGTCGGACATGGGCGGGGTCGTAGGCCCGTCGCCACCGCTCGGCAAGGATCAGAGTGCGGCTTCGCTCTGTTGGCTCGCGAGCGTGGCTTTGAAGTCTACGTAACCCTTGTCGAACCAGGTCTTGCAGCCGGCGGGGTCGACGAAGGCGTCGGTCTTGCCGGCCAGCAGGGCCGCGCGCTTGGCCTGCATGTCGAAGAAGATCCCGTGGCTGCCCAGGAACACCTCGCAAGGGGCGCTCCGCCAAAAGGCGTAGCTCTTCTCGTAGTCCGCCGCGATGCCGGGATAGGACTCGTGGGCGGCGTCCAGCCGGTAGGGCGGCAGGATCGAGTTGGAACAGAGGATCAGGGCCTGGCGGAGCCTGCCGGCGACCCTCACCGGCAGCGTCCAGGTGGTGCAGCCCCGCGTGTGGCCAGGTGTCAGGTGGGCGGTCATCGTCACCCCGCCAAGGCTGATCGCCTGACCGTCGACAAGCGTCCGATCCGGCGTCACCGGCGGATAGGGCGCCCTGTCCTTGAGGCCGAAGTCGCCCTTGCCGCCACGGGCCATCAGGGCGCCGTCCAGCGGGCTGGCGTAGAGCGTCGCGCCGGTCTCGCGTTTCAGCTGGGCCAGGCCGCCGGCGTGGTCGAGATGGCCGTGGGTGCTGAGCAGGATCTTGATGGCCTTTGGGTCGAAGCCCAGCGTCCGGATATTGGCCAGGATCTGGGGGGCGGTCGTGTCGTAGCCACCGTCGAGCAGGATCAGCCCGCCCTTGGTCTTGAACAGGTACGAAGCGATGTCCGAGGCGCCGACATAGTAGACTCCATCAGCGATCTCGAATGGCGCCATCGGGTCGTTGTCGTGCGGTGCGGCCTGCGCCGGATTCGAGCCTGAAAACGCGAGAGCGGCCGCCACGAGGGCGACCGCTCCCAGACGTTCCAGGCCGTGACGCTTCACCGCGGCGCCAGGATCATGATCATCTGGCGGCCTTCCATGCGCGGCTCGTATTCGCACTTGGCGATGGTTTCGAAATCCACGCGGACCTTTTGCAGCAGCTTCATGCCGAGCTCCGGGTGGGCCAGTTCGCGGCCTCGGAAGCGCAGCGTCACCTTCACCTTGTCGCCCTCTTCGAAGAAGCGGACCATCGAACGCTGCTTGACCTCATAGTCGTGCGTATCGATGTTCGGGCGGAGCTTGATCTCCTTGATTTCCTGAACCTTCTGCCGCTTTCTCGCCTCGTTCTTCTTCTTCTGTTCCTGGAATTTGAACTTGCCGTAGTCCAGGATCTTGCAGACGGGCGGATCGGCGTTGGGCACGATCTCAACCAGATCGAGACCGGCCTCTTCGGCGGCTTCGAGGGCGGAAGAGGTGGGCATCACACCCTGCTTTTCTCCGGCCTGGTCGATCAGCAGGACCTTGGGGACGCGGATTTCATCATTGATGCGCAGCCCGTCCTTGACGGGGGGGGCGTTCATGGGACGGCGAATAGGCGGGGCTCCTAGGACTGTTTCAAGGCGATACGCCGGACGCGCCAGCGCGCTCCGGTCGTCTCGGACTGTATATGATCGCAGGCGCCGGCGCTATCAAGCCGCACCCTTGGCCGCCGTCGTCAGGGCCGCGGCGGCCTGCGCCACTTTGGCCACAGGCAATTCCGACAGGTTTTCGGCTCGCAGCACAGCCACCTTGCCGCGCGGCGCGGACAGCGCGGGGTCTGAAGCGCTGGAGAACAGCACCACGGTCGGCGCGCCGGCGGCGGCGGCCAACTGCAGCGGGCCGGTATCGTTGCCGACGGCCAGCGCCGCCTTGGCGCCCAGCACCGCGATGCGGGCGAAGTCGGTGCGGCCGGTGAGGTCGCGGGCGCGCGGCACCTGGCGCTGGATCGCCTGCGCCAGGGCCGCTTCCGGCGGTCCGCCGATCACCACGATGTCGAGGCCGCGTGCATAGAGGATGCGGGCAAGCTCGCCGTACTTCTCGACCGGCCAGCGCTTTTCCGGCCGGTGCGCCGAGCCGCCGGGCACGAACATGGCGTAGGGCCTGGGCTTCACTCCGCCGGCAGGGGGCCGCTCTCCGGGCGCGGTGGCCAGCACCCAGGAGAGGTCGGGGCCGGGCGCGGTCCCCGGCGCGGTGGGCGCGTCGGGCCAGATGCCGGCGTACATAAGCTGGTCGGCCTGGCGCTCCAGCGTGTGCATCTGGTCCCTCAGGCGGTTGCGGTGCGGCAGGGAACAGCCCATGGCGATCCCCGACCACGCGGGGGGGCTGGGCCGCATGAGCTGGAAGATCCGGTTCGACCGGGCCGAGGTCTGCAGGTCGTAGACGCAGGCATAGCCCACGGCGCGCAGGCGCTTGCGCAGCGCCAGCCACTGGGCGAGCCCTTGCGGTCGTCCATCGGTGTGGACCGCGTTGAAATAGGGCGACGCCCTGGCCAGCGCCTCGAATGGCGGAGTGGTCAAGAGAGTGATGTGGGCCTTGGGGTGAGCCTGGCGAATCCGCTTCATCGCCGCCAGCGCCAGCACGAAGTCGCCGAGCGCCGAGAGCTTGATCACCAGGATCTTCTGCACCTCGCGCCGGGCCATCAAGGGACCTCATCGCGCCCGTGACGGGCAGCCAGAACCCGCGCGTAGGCGTCCAGCGTCGCGGCGCACATGGCGTCGACACGATAGAGCTGGCGGACACGGTTCATGCCGGACCGGCCCATCTCGCCGCGTCGCTCGCCGCCGATGTCGATGGCGCGCACCATGGCGGCGGCCCAGGCGTCGGGGTCGCCCGGCGCGACCAGCCAGCCCGATACCCCGTCGGCCACCGTCTCCACCGTGCCGCCGTGGGCCGAGGCGATCACCGGCCGGCCCATGGCCTGCGGCTCCACCGCCGCGCGGCCGAAGGATTCTGGAACGGTGGTGGGCAGGATGGCGATGTCGGCCAGGCGGTAGGCCGCCGGCATGTCGTCGCAATGGCCGACGATGCGGATCCGGTCGGCCAGACCCGCGCGGCCGATGGCCTGGGTCAGTTCCTCGCCATAACCGGTGCGGCCCTGATCGTCGCCGGCGAAGACGATGACGAAATCCTCGCGGCCCCTGGCCTTGATCCGCGCCGCGGCCTCGATGATCGTCAGATGGCCCTTGATCCGCGTTAGACGCCCGGCCAGCAGGAAATGGGTCCGGGGGTCGCCGGCTACGAGCCCCCAGCTCTGCCGCAACCTTTCCAGCCGCCCCGGCGTCACCGCCGAGATGTCGAACCGGTCGAGGTCGATGCCACGCGGGATGGCCACGACTTTTCCCGGATCCACCCGATGGGCGGCCAGGACGTGGGCGCGGGTGTAGTCGGAATTGGCGATCACCAGGTCGCCGCGGGTCATCACCGAATTGTACCAGCGCTTGACGCGGGACCTGGCCTTGTAGACCCCATGATAGGTAGCCACGAACGGCGTGTTCGTCGCCTGGGCGGCCCAAAGGGCCGAGAACGCCGGGGCGCGGGACCGGGCATGGACCAGGCTGACCTTCTCGCGCCGGATCAGCTGCGCCAGCCGTGCGGCGTTGCCCAGGATCACCAGCGGATTCTTCGATTGCACGGGCATTGCCGCCAGCCGCCCGCCCTCGGCCTCGAGCCGGGCGGCCATGCGTCCGCCGCGGCTGGCGACCAGGGCCTTGCCGCCGGCTTCGACCACCGCGCGCGCCACATCGATCGTCGTCTGTTCCGCGCCACCGGTTTCCAGCTCCGGGATGACCTGCAGAAGGGTGAAGTCGGGAGGAAGCGCCACACCCCTCCCATACCGCGAAACGGGGTGGCGTAAAGGCCGCCTGGGGCTATGAGCCCAGGGATGGACGAGACCACCGGCCGACTCGATCGCGGGGATGGCGAGACCCTGGCCTGGCGCCGCGTCGCGGGCGCGGCGCCGACGGTGGTCTGGCTTGGCGGATTTCGCTCCGATATGTCGGGCGCCAAGGCGCAGGCGCTGGCCGACTGGGCGCGGGACGCCGGCCGCGCCTTCCTGCGTTTCGACTATCTGGGCCATGGCGAGTCGAGCGGCGACTTCCGGGCCAAGGGAACCATCACCCGCTGGCGCGCCGACGCCCTGGCGGTGTTGGACGAGCTTGTCGAGGGGCCGGTGGTGCTGGTGGGATCGTCGATGGGCGGCTGGATCGCCTGCCTGGCGGCCTTGGCGCGGCGCGGCCGGGTGGCGGGGCTCGTGCTGGTCGCCCCGGCGGCGGACTTCACCGAGACCCTGATGAGACCGGGGATCCCACCGGAGGGCCACGTGGCGCTGGCCGCCGACGGGGCCTGGCTGCGACCGTCGGCCTACGGCGATCCCTATCCGATCACGCGGGCGCTGCTGGAGGACGGCGCGCGCTGGTCGATCCTGCCGGGCCCTGTCCCCATCGAGGTCCCGGTGCGCATACTTCAGGGCGGCGCCGATCCGGACGTGCCCTGGCGGCACGCACTGCACCTTGCTCACGCGCTGAACGGCCCAGACGTGATCTTCACGCTGATCAAGGACGGCGATCACAGGCTGTCGCGACCGCGCGACATCAGCCGGCTGATCGCAGCCGTGGCGGACCTCGACGAGCAGGCTGACCTGGGAGGCGGCTCAGGATTCGATCACCGGTGATCGCGACGGATCAGGCTTGCCCGGCGAGGCACGCCAGGGTGTCGCCATCCGGAGCAACGCCGCGGATATGCTGCCGGTGCCAAAGGGCGAAGAACAGCAACGTCCACGCGGCCTCGAGGTCGCGGTCATTGTCACTGAGGAACAACCGCTCCACAGCCTGCGGGTGGCAAAGCTCGTCAATCGCGGCATCGGCCGCGACCAGCGGGCCGAGGCGCTCGCCCGCGGCGCGCAACCAGGCGAGATAAGGGGGCGTAAAGCCCTTCTTGCGCGCGAAACAGTCATCTTGCGGGGCCTGCCGGTCCAGCCAGCGGCGCAGTAAATATTTGCCGCGTCGGTTCTTTATCTGCAGCGATTTTGGGAGGACGAACCCGAAGTCGGCGATCTGTCGGTCAAGAAAGGGTGTTCGCCCTTCCAGGCCGTGAGCCATCAGGCTGCGGTCGAGTTTGGTGAGAAGGCCATGTGCCAGGAAGTCCGCGCAATCCGTGGCCTGGGCGATCTGTAAACGGCTGCGGCCACCGATGCGGCTGGCGCGTTCGGACTCGGCAAGACCGTCGCGCCAACCGGTAGGCTCTTCGCGCAAAACGCCGGCGCCGGAAAACGGCCCTCTGCGTCGCCGTTGGCGCCCAGCCAGCCACCACGGCCGGCTCTGGCGCCGGTAACGACTGTAGCCGGCGAAGATCTCATCGCCCCCTTCGCCACAGAGTACGACCTTGACGTCCTTGGCCGCCTCGCGGGCCAGGATGAAGGTTGGCACGCTCGCGGCGTCAGCGGTCGGATCATCCATCCGGGCGGCTACAGACGGCAGGGCTGACCAGAAGCTCTCCGCGGTCACCTCGACCCGGGTCGTTCGCGCCCCGAACAACAGCGCCGCCTTATGAGCGCTGGGGTATTCGTCTGGCACTGAGGTGTTGGGGAACGAAGCGGTATAGGCTCGAACCCCAGCTGTCCCGAGGCGGGCCATGCAGGCCAAAATCGCGCGGCTGTCGATTCCGCCGGAGAGGAAGATACCGTAAGGCACGTCGCTGCGCTGGTGGATCTGGACGCTGTCCATCAGCCGCTGGTCCAGCTGTTCCAGAGCATCGCCCTCGTCGAGCGCCGCCAGCGGCGGCGCCTCTGGAAGAGCTTGTTGAATCGTTCGACTGACAACCCCTCCCCCATTGAAGACCAGGGTCTCGCCGGGCAGCAGTCGCCTTACGCCCTTGAACGCGGTTTGCGCCCCGGTGATGAATTGCAGTTGCAGCAGTTCCCGGCTCGCCTGTGGCTCAAGCTCGGCGACCACCAGGCCTGCCGCCACGAGGGCCTGCGGCTCTGAAGCGAAGGCGATGCAACTGGCCGTTTCGGCATAGTAGAGTGGCTTGATACCAAACGGGTCGCGGGACAGAATGAGATTTCCCTTGGTCGGGTCGTAGAGCGCGAACGCATACATCCCACGAAGATGCTGGACGAATCCGGCTCTCTGCCGGTTGTAGAGGTGGAGGATGGTCTCGCAGTCAGACGCCGTCGCATGGCGTACGTCGGACAGCAGACCGCGACGCAGTTCGACATAGTTGTAGATTTCGGCGTTTGCCACGAGAACCGTGCCCTGGGGTCCGAAGAGCGGTTGCGCGCCAGTCTTCAAATCGATGACCGAAAGCCGACGATGGACGAAGCCGACGCCGCCGGCGACATACCGTCCGGCCCCATCCGGCCCGCGATGCAGCAACGCCCGTTCCAGCTTGTCCAGGACCGCCGCCGGCGGGGTGGAGCCATCGCGCATCATGACACCAGCAATTCCACACATGGCGCCCCCTTTAGGCCGGCGAGACCCGCGGTGACGCTGATCGCAGCATCAGCTCGCACGGTGCGACCGATCGAGACATCTACGTGCGGCTGAGGAGAAGCGCGAGCGCTATCCCGGTCGTGTCCCGGCGGGTGGTGTCGCTAGCCGCCCGCGTCGAGGATCGCCGCCAGCCCCTCCCGATAGGTCGGATAGGCCGGCCGCCAACCCAGCTCGGCCTTGGCGCGGGCGTTGGAGACGCGTTTGCTCTCGGCGTAGAAGCGGCGCCCCATGGGCGACAGGCCGGCCTCGGCGAGGGTCACCTCCGGCGGCGGCGGCAGGCCGAGCAGGCCGGCCGCATGGGCAATGACTTCGGTGTTGGGGCAGGGTTGGTCGTCGCACAGATTGTAGATTCCGGCGGCGCGGGGCCGGGCGATCGACGCGGCGAGCCCGGCGGCCAGATCGTCCACATGAATGCGCGAAAACACCTGTCCGGGCGCCGCGATGCGACGCGCCTCACCGGCGCGCAGCCGGTCCAGCGCCGAGCGGCCAGGACCGTAGATGCCGGGCAGGCGGAACACCGTCACGGTCAGCCCCATGCCGCGGCCGACGTCCAGCCAGTCGCGCTCCGCCCTGACACGGCGTGCGCCCTCAAGGGACTGGGCGTTGAGCGGGCTCTGCTCGGTGACCCATCCGCCGCGACGGTCGCCATAGACGCCCGTGGTTGAGAGGTAGCCCGTCCAGTCTGGAAACGCCCTGGCGCGGGCCAGTTGCGGGACCAGCGCCTGCAGTCCCGGGCAGCGAGCGGCGTCTGGCGCCGCGGTGATCAGCAGCGCCTGGGTCTGCGCCAGGGCGCCGGCCAGGCCGTCTGCATCGCCGAGCGCGACGGCCTCGACACCCTGTGATCGCAGGCGCGCGACGCCGGCTGCGTCGCGCGCGGTGGCGCCGATCGTCCAGCCCCGCGGGATCAGCCTGCGGGCCAGCGCCTGCGCCGAAAACCCGTAGCCGAAGACGAACAGGCGCATCGGCGGACCCCGCTCTGCGTCTAAAGCAGCGCCCGGATCGCCGCGCGCGCCGCCTCGGCGACGTCGGGTCGGCGCAAGGCGAAGGCGACATTGGCGCGCAGCAGGCCGATCTTGTCGCCACAGTCGTAGGTGGTCCCCTCATATTCCAGGGCGTGAAAGTCCTGGCGGCCCATCAGGGTCGCCATCGCGTCGGTGAGCTGGATTTCCCCCCCCGCGCCACGCGGCTGGGTCTCCAGGATCTCGAAGATTTCCGGCTGCAGAACATAGCGGCCGGAAATGAACAGGTTCGACGGCTCGGTCCCAGGCGCGGGCTTCTCGACCATGCCGGTCATGCGGTTGAGGCGCCCGTCGCGACCGTCGAGCGCGACGATCCCGTACTTGTGAGCCTCGCCCTGCGGAACCGGCTCGACGACGATGATGTTGCCGCCAACCTGGTCATGGGCGGCAACCGCCTGGGCCAGCGCCGGGGTTTCGGCGGCCATCAGCATGTCGGGCAGGATCACCGCGAAGGGCTCCGCGCCGACGATGTCGCGGGCGCACCAGACAGCGTGGCCGAGGCCCAGTGGGGCCATCTGGCGCACGAAGCTCATCTCGCCGGGCCTGGCCAGGTCGCGCAGAACCTCGGCAAGGATCTCGGTCTTGCCCTTGGCCTCTAGCTGCGATTCGAGTTCGGGATGGTGGTCGAAGTAGTCCTCAATGGCGCCCTTGCCGCGTCCGGTGACGAAGACGAAGTGCTCGATGCCCGCGGCGCGGCCTTCCTCGACGATGTAGGACAGGATCGGGCGGTCGAAGATGTTCAGCATCTCCTTCGGCGTGGTCTTGGCGCCCGGCAGCACCCGGGTTCCCAGGCCCGCCACCGGCAGCACCGCCTTGCGCACACGCTTGCTCATCAATGCCCTCCGACGCCCTTTGGCGCCGCCTGCGCCGACCTGTTCAGGCGGACTAGATGACGCGGGACTTGAAATCCACCGCAAGTGCGACGAAAAGGCGTCTCGGACGCATGATCACGATTTCGGGAATTCACGAAGCCGTGTATGAGTCGTCCTTTATCGGGGGATCGTCCTCCATAGTCCTCCAGGGGAGAAATTCCATGAACATGCGTATCCTTACCTCCGTCGCCGTCGCCGCCGGTCTGGCCCTGAGCCTGTCCGCCTGCGCCAAGAAGGCCGATGAAGCCGCTGCCCCGGCCGCTGACGCCGCCGCCGCTGCTGCCCCGGCCGCTGCCGAAGCCGCTGCTCCGGCCGCCGCCGCCGCTGCTGCCCCCGCCGCTG
>NZ_JANMBF010000190.1:0-8037 GCF_031360265.1 Phenylobacterium sp. | reverse complement strand
GTCGGCCAGGTCGAGCAGCAGGTCGAGGTCGTCGGTGGTCGCGCCCTCGTGGGCGAAGGTGCGGGTCATCCGGCAGGTGTTGACGCCGCGCTCGATCCTGCGGCCCATGTCGAGGAAGCGCCAGCCGGACGCACGGTTCATGTTTTCCTGGGCCAGGCCGGCCAGCGCGGCCAGCAGCTGCAGCGCGCTCTCCACCTGCTGCAGGGCCTCGGCCTCCGACGGCGGCGCCTGGGCGCGCTGGGTGAGCTCGCTCTCCAGATTGAGCAGCAGCGCCCAGAAATCGGCGGACAGCCGCTCGCGCATGCTGGCCGCGGTGCGCCGCGCGGCGCGCACCAGATAGATCACCGAGCCATAGGCCTTCTGGTCGTGCAGGGCCTCGCGCGCCGATTGCAGGGCGGGGCTGCCCAGCCGGTCCTCGTCGATCGCCCCCCAGTCGATCAGCAGCTGTTGCAGGCAGGTCAGCGTCTCGCCCGCGCCGTGGACCGCCGATTCGGAGTCCATCAGGCTGGTGCACAGGCTGCGCGCCAGCCGCAGCGTCGCCTCCGCGCGCTCCACATAGCGGCCCAGCCAGAACAGGTTGTCCGCCGCGCGGCTGGGCAGGTGGCCCATGATCCGCCGGACCTTCACGTCCTCCTGGCTGGCCAGCAGGGTGACCCGCTCCACCGGCTTGTCGTCGATCACCCAGACGTCGGCGGTGCGCGCGTTCTCGCCCATCGAGATGGCGCGCACGTCGAGCTGTTCGGAGGTGCGGCAGAAGCCGCCCGGCATGATCTTCATCCCCTCCGGCGTCCAGGCCGCATAGACCCGCAGTACGAACGGCGCCGGCTCCAGGCGGCCGTCGCGCAGCACCGGCATGGTCGAGAGCCGGACCACCTCCTGGCCCACGACGTCGCCGGGCCTGTCGTTGAGCCGCGCGCGCACCTCGGCGCGATCCTTCGGCGACAGGTCGGCCATCAGTCTGGGTCGCGACAGCGCCCCGTCGTCGCCCTGGACATTGAACGCTGGCGAGATCGCCAGCTCGTCGAAATTGCGCTCGACGGTCGCCCTTTCCAGGGGCTGGCCGCACCACCAGGTGGCGACGTTGGGCATCTTCAGCTCTTCACCCAGCAGGCGCCGGCAGAGCTTGGGCAGGAAGCCCAGCAGGGCCTTGGACTCCGCCACGCCCGAGCCTGGCATGTTGAGCATCGCCACCCCGCCTGCGCGAATGGCGTCCAGCAGGCCGGGCGTGCCCAGGTGCGAGGCGCTGTTCAGCTCCAGGGGATCGATGAAGTTGGCGTCGACGCGGCGCAGGATCACGTCGGCCCGCTTCAGCCCGGCGATGGTGCGCACATAGACCTTGCCATCGCGGGCGATCAGGTCGTCGCCCTCGACCAGCAGAAAGCCCAGATAGCGGGCCAGGTGCGCCTGTTCGAAATAGGTCTCGCTGAACGGGCCGGGGGTCAGAAGGCAGATGCGCGGGTCGGCGCGGTCCGCGGCCGCGGCCAGGCCCTTGCGAAACCCGTCGAAAAACGGCGCCAGGCGCTCGACGTTCATGGCGTTATAAAGGTTCGGATAGGCTCGGGAGAGCACCAGCCGGTTCTCCAGCGCATAGCCGGCGCCGGAGGGGGCCTGGGTGCGGTCGTCCAGCACCCACCAGCGGCCGTCGGGCCCCCGGCCCAGGTCGGCGGCGTAGATCTGCAGATAGCGGCCACCGGGCGGGGCGACTCCGCGCAGCGCCGCGATGAAGTCCGCGCTGCCGGTCACTGCGGCGGCCGGCAGGTGCCCGTCGGCGACCAGCGAGGCGTCGCCATAGAGGTTCTGCAACAGGGCTTCCATCAGGTTGGCGCGCTGCTCGACCCCGGCGGCGATCTGCGACCATTCCTGTTTGCCGAGGATCAGCGGCAGCGGGTTGAGCGGCCAGCTGCGCTCGTTCTCCTCGCCATAGATCCGGTAGGAGACGCCGGTGTCGCGGATGTGCCGGGTGGCCAGGTCGAAGCGGCTCTTGAACTCGCCTTCGGGGTACTCCGCGAAATCGCCCAGGAAGCTCAGCCAGTCGCCGCGCGGCCGGCCGGTGGCGTCGAACAGCTCGTCGGGGATGCCCTGGATCGGGGCATAGCCGCGCAGCCAGCCGGACAGCCGCTTGGCCGCCGAGGGCTCCAGGTCCGCGGCGCGGCGGCCTTTGGTGGCGGTCTCAGCGGCCACCGGGCGTCCCCGGGTCCAGCGTCCTGAGGTCAAGCGTCATCGGGAACTCGTCCATCGGTTCGGCGCGCGGCGGCCGGATGGGGCCGGGGGTATGGCCCTGCTCCTCGAACCGCGCCTTGCGCCTGGCCTGCGCCTCGTAGGAATTGACCGGGAAGGTATCATAGCTCCGCCCGCCGGGGTGGGTCACGTGATAGACGCAGCCGCCGATGGAGCGATGGTTGGCCCGATCGACGATGTCGAAGGTCAGCGGCGCATTGACCGGCAGGGTCGGATGCAGCCCGCTGGGCAGCTTCCACGCCTTGTAGCGGACGCCGGCCACCGCCTGCATCGAGACCCCGGTCGGCGTCATCGGCAGCGCCCGGCCGTTGCAGGTGATCACGTGACGCTCGCTCTGGAAACCGTCGGCCAGCACCTGCAGCCGCTCCACCGAGGAATCCACGAACCGCACCGTCCCCGAGCCGGACGTCTCCTCGCCCATCACGTGCCAGGGCTCCAGTGCGTGGCGCAGTTCAAGGGAGACGTCGCCGTACTGCACGCGGCCGTGCACCGGGAAACGGAACGCCCGCTGAGCCTCGTACCACTGCAGGTCGAAGGGGTAGCCGGCGCGGGTCAGGTCGCCGATCACCTCGGCGAAGTCGGTCCAGACGACGTGCGGCAGCATGAAACGGTCATGCAGCGCCGTCCCCCAGCGCACCAGCCGCCCGTCTTGCGGCTCGCGCCAGAACCAGGCCACCAGGGCGCGGATCAACAGCTGCTGGGCCAGGCTCATCCGCGCGTCCGGCGGCATCTCGAAGCCGCGGAATTCCAGGAGGCCCAGCCGCCCCGTCGGCCCGTCCGGCGAATAGAGCTTGTCGATGCAGATCTCGGTGCGGTGGGTGTTGCCGGCCACGTCGGTCAAAAGGTTGCGCAACAGCCGGTCGACCAGCCACGGCGGCGGCGGGGCCTTGCCGCTCGGCCCCGGGATCTGGCCCAGGGCGATGTCCAGCTCATAGAGCGCGTCGTGCCGCGCCTCGTCGATGCGCGGCGCCTGGCTGGTGGGTCCGACGAACAGGCCGGAGAACAGGTAGGACAGCGCCGGATGCCGCTGCCAATAGAGCAACAGGCTCTTCAGCACGTCGGGCCGACGCAGGAACGGCGAGTCCGCCGGGCTCGATCCGCCGATCACCACATGGGCGCCGCCGCCGGTGCCGGTGTGGCGCCCGTCGATCATGAACTTGTCGGCCCCCAGCCGGCACGCCCGCGCGTCGGCATAGACCCCGGTGGTGATCTCGACGGCCTCGCGCCAGTTCCCCGCCGGCTGCACATTGACCTCGATGACACCGGGGTCGGGGGTGACCTTCAGTACGCCCAGCCTGGGGTCGGCGGGCGGGGCATAGCCTTCCAGACGCACCGGCAGGCCGTCGGCGGCGGCCTGCAACTGGGCGACCAGTTCGAGGTAATCCTCCAGCCGCGCCACCGGCGGCATGAACACGTACAGAAAGCCGTCGCGCGGCTCGACGCTGAGCGCGGTGCGCACGGCTGGCGCCTTGCGCCGCGCGGCCGATCCGACGCCGCCCACCTCCGGCTCGGGCTCCAGGTGCAGCCGCGAGAGGTCGGGCAGGGGGCCGCGGTCCTCGTAAGGGTCGAGCGGGATGATGTGCGGATAGTCCTTGGCCGCCAGCTGCGGCAGGGAGTCCAGCGGCAGGCGCAGGCCCAGCGGCGAGTCGCCGGGGATCGCATAGAGCCGCCCTCGCCGGAACCGCCAGTCCTCGCTCAGCCAACCCTGGCCCTCGGCCTTGCTGAACGCGCGGCGCAGCGGCAGGACGTAGCCCAGGGTCTTCGACAGTCCGCCCTGCATCACCCGCCGCAGCCGGGTCCGCGCGGCCGGGTCGTCCAGCGCCGCGTCGCTCAGCTCGACCTCGGGCGGCAGGTCGGTCTCGGCCTTCATCGCCGGCAGCGGATCCTCCCGCGCCGGCAGGGCCATCATCGGATCGACGCCCAGCCGCGCGGCCAGCCGCTGGATCAGGCCATGCGCGTCGGCCACCGTCGCCGCAGCCCCGCGTTCGCCCTCCAGGTCAGGGGCTCCCTCACGCCAGATCGCCAGCCCGTCGCGCCGCCAGAACAGGCCCAGCGCCCAGCGCGGCAGCGGCTCGCCCGGATACCACTTGCCCTGGCCGTGGTGCAGCATCCCGCCGGGTCCAAACCGGTCGCGCAGGCGGCGCAGCAGCTGTTCGCTGAGGATCGGCTTGGTCGGCCCCGACGCGTCGATGTTCCATTCGGCCGACTCGAAGTCGTCGACGGAGACGAACGTCGGCTCCCCGCCCAGGGTCAGGCGCACGTCCTGGGCCGCGAGATCGGCCTCCACCTGCTCGCCGACGGCGTCCAGGGCGGCCCAGTCGGCCTCCTCGAACGGCCGGGTGATGCGGATCGGCTCGACCAGCCGGGTGACGCTCATCGAGAAGTCGAAATAGTCGGCCGGGCGGCTGGCCACCCCGGTGATCGCCGCGGCCGAGCGATAGTGCGGCGAGGCGGCCAGCGGGATATGCCCCTCGCCGCACAGGAGCCCCGAGGTGGCGTCCAGCCCGATCCAGCCGGCGCCCGGAATATAGACCTCCGCCCAGGCGTGCAGGTCGGTGAAGTCGCTCTGGGTTCCCATCGCCCCGGCGATCGGGTCGATGTCGGCCTTCAGCTGCAGGAGGTAGCCGGACACGAACCGCGCCGCCAACCCCAGCCGGCGCAGCATCTGCACCAGCAGCCAGGCGCTGTCGCGGCACGATCCCGACCCCAGCGACAGCGTGGCGTCGGGGCTCTGCACCCCGGGCTCCATCCGCACGACGTAGCTCACGGTCCGCTGGATCTGGGCGTTCAGCCCGACGATGAAGTCCACCGTCCCCTGGCCGTGCGGCCGCAGCGCCGCCACCGCGGCCTCCAGCCCCGGCCCGTCGTCGTCGATCGCCATGTAGGGCGCCAGATCCTGCGCCAGGGCGTCGGGATAGGCGAACGGCAGCCGCTCGGCATAGGGCTCGGTGAAGAAGTCGAACGGATTGGCCACCACCATCTCGGCGGTCAGGTCGACGGTGATGCTGAAATCCCGCGTCGGCTCGGGAAACACGATCCGCGCCAGCCAGTTGCCGTGCGGGTCCTGCTGCCAGTTGATGAAGTGCGCCGCCGGCTCGACGGTCATCGAATAGCTGGCGATCCGCGTGCGCGTGTGCGGCGCCGGCCGCAACCGCACCACGTGCGGCCCCAGCTCCGCCGGCTGGTCATAGCGGTAGCGGGTGACGTGGTTGAGCGCGGCGATGACCGACAGGGCGGGCTCCTGGCTGGGTTGACCCTGAGACCCTACGCCGAACAGGGCGCGGCGTGGGAACGGAAATCCCACGGTGGGCGCGAGAGAGGCGGCTATTGCCCAGGGGAGTGCAGGGCGGCGGGCGGAGGAAGTGTGGCGCCCTGAAAGGTGGTGCCGGATGCAGGACTCGAACCCGCGACCTTCGGTTTACAAAACCGCTGCTCTACCAGCTGAGCTAATCCGGCCCTGGATCGCCCGCTTATGGGACGAAGGCCCCAGGCTATGCAACCACGTGGTCAGTTCGGGCGGCGGGCAGCGAGTGTCGCCGACGCGGATATCGCCTAAGCCGCCGACGAAACATGCAGCCGCACGCCCGCGCGCTGTTGCAGGTAACGCTCCAGCACGATCGCGGCGATGTCGGGGATGACGATTTCGATGGCCCGTTCGGCGCCGGGGTGCGGCGGCGCACGTTTCGGCGAGTCCAGCTGCCAGATGACCACGCTGTCGGACCGATTGGCGAACGGCGCGTACCTGGCGTCCTCGTCCGAAAAGCCGATCTGATCGGCGAAGTACCGGCGCCACCTGGGCGACCCGTCGAGCGCCGCCGCCTGGGTCGGGTTGTAGTAGACGAGGAAGATGCGCGCGTCCGGGTGGGCGGCCCCGTGCGCCTCGACGTGCGTCAGCAAGGCGTTGACCAGCGGCCTGCGGAACGAGTTGTACAGGAACAGGATCTGATCGCCCGACGACGGAAGGTCGGGCTTCGTCGCGTCGCCCTCGACGATCTTCAAAGGCACGCGATCCGGGTGGCGGCGGGCGATGGTCGCGGCGTTGCGCCTGGCGATCCGGCACAGTCCCGGCGCCAGCTCTATGCCGGTGATGGACCGGAACGGAAACTCCGTCGCCAGCGCCAGCGCCCGGCCTTTCCCGCAGCCCAGGTCGAAGAGGTGGGCGTCCGCGCCGCCACCTGGAAGGGCGCCGAACGCGGATCGCAGCACCGAAGGCTGCGAGCACCCATAGCCGACGTTGGCCTCGTCGAGCGCGCGGTTCCCGACGCGCAGCGACCGGTGTATGACCCGCGCCGACGTTTCGATCCGATAGAGGCGATCGATCGGATGTTTTGGCCAGGGTTTGAAAAGGAACTTAAGCATTCGCCATGATTGCGGCACAATCGATGAGCCAGCAAGCTCGGTTCATGCTCGGGATTGCATGAGTGAACGACCCGACGCCGCCCGGTACGGCGGTCACCGGTGGCGATGTGGCGATGGCTCCCCGGGCAGGACTCGAACCTGCGACATCAGCATTAACAGTGCCGCGCTCTACCAGCTGAGCTACCGAGGAATAGGGCCGTCGAGGGCCGGGCCTATACGCTGGCGCGGCAGGCCATGCAAGCGTCGCGGGCCCCCTGCATCGGGCAAAAAAAGCCCGGCGCGGGCGCCGGGCTGGAAGAAGTCGGTGATGGTGGGGTGTCTTCTAGGAAGACACTCTGAAATTGATCCGCGCCGATTTAAGAAACGGTTAACGCTGACGCGACCCGAGGTCCGGTTTCCGACAGAGCCGCGCGTCGCCGATAATTCTTTGAACTGTCTCGAAAGGGTGGCGGGACGGGCGCCTCCTGAGCCTCTGACAGACGCGAATTTTCGCGTGGGTCCAGGAGGCGAACATGGCAGGCCAAACCGAAATGACCGAGACCCTCGAAGCTGAGCCGCGGACGCTCGCCGAGGCTGGAGACGCCGGCGAAACGGCGCACGGCGCGCCGGTCGCCGAACGCACCGATGAGGACCCTGAAGACGGGCTGGACGACAGCGAAGACCCCGACGAAGCGGGCGACGACGAAGCGGGCGACAGCGAAACGGGCGACGACGAAGCCGACACTCCCGCGGCCTAAGGCGCGCGCCCCGCCTGGCCGGCGCCTCCCCCGTCGCCGGTCAGGCCCCCTTCGCCGCGGCCTCCGCCTCCGCCTCAGCCTTGAACTGCGCCCGCTTGGGTCCGAGGTAGCCGAACAGGTAGGCGGCGACCTTGCGGATCTGGATCTCCTCGGAGCCCTCGGTGATCCGATAGCGGCGGTGGTGGCGGAAGATGTGCTCGAAGGGCTTGTGCCGCGAATAGCCCATGCCGCCATGCACCTGCATCGCTCGGTCGGCGGCCTCGCAGACCAGCCGGTTGGCCCAGTAGTTGCACATCGAGACCTTGTCGGAGATGGTCCGCTCGATCTCCTTGTGCTCCATCCGGTCCATCTGCCAGGCGGTCTTGCGGATCAGCAGCCTGAGCATCTCGCACTGGGTCTGCAGCTCCACCAGCGGCCACTGGATCGCCTGGTTCTCGGCCAGCGCCTTGCCGAACGGCTTGCGCTGACGGGCGTATTTGACGCTCTCGTCGATGCAGAACTGCGCCGCGCCCAGCGATGAGGCCGCCTGGCGGATGCGGTTCTGGTGGACGAAGCTCTGGCCCAGCCCCAGCCCCCGGTCGACCTGCCCCCAGTATGAATCCTCCGGAATCCACACATTGGTGAAGCTGACCCGTGGGTGGTCCGTGGGCATGTTGAACGTCCACATATATTCTTCGATCTTCACGCCGGGGGTATCGGCGGG
>NZ_JANMBF010000183.1:0-8231 GCF_031360265.1 Phenylobacterium sp. | reverse complement strand
CAGCCCACCGGCACGCCGGCCTCGACCGCCATGAAGATTCGTCCGCCCTTGGCGAGGATGCGCCCTTGCGGGTCCTCCAACACCTGGCGGTCCTTGGCCTCCAGGGTGAAGTATTTGGCGATCCAGGCCTCGTTGAGCGTCCGGAACGCCTCGGCATGTTAGGGGCTGAACTCGACGATCTCCATGGACGGACGCGCTCCCGCTGGTCATGAAGGCGAACCTTCACCGCAATAGATCATCTAATGGCCAACCCGATCTTCTCAAGCCTGCCGACCACGATCTTCGAGGAGATGTCGGGGCTGGCGCGATCCCTGGGCGCCATCAACCTGGGCCAGGGCTTTCCCGACGATCCGGGGCCGCAGGCGATCCGCGCGCACGCCGCCGACGCGATCCTTAACGGCTACAACCAGTATCCGCCGATGGCCGGCCTGCCGGAACTGCGCCACGCCGTCGCCGCCCACTACGTCCGCACCCAGGGGCTCGACCTGGACGCCATGAGCGAGGTAACCATCACCTCCGGCGCCACCGAGGCTCTGGCCGCGGCCTTCTTCGCCCTGATCGAGGCCGGCGACGAGGTGATCGTCTTCCAGCCGGTCTATGACGCCTACCTGCCGCTGATCCGCCGCGCCGGCGGCGTGCCGAAGCTGGTCAGCCTGCAACCGCCGCACTGGCGCCTCGACCGGGCGACGCTGGAGGCGGCCTTCACCGCGCGCACCCGTTTCGTGGTGCTCAACAACCCGAACAACCCCACCGGAACCGTCCTGCCGGACCAGGACCTGGCCCTGCTCGCAGAGCTCTGCGTGGCCCACGACGTCATCGCCATCTGTGACGAGGTCTGGGAGCAGGTAGTGTTCACAGGCGCCCGGCACCGCCCGCTGATCGCCTATCCCGGCATGCGCGAGCGGTGTGTCAAGATCGGTTCGGCCGGCAAGATGTTCGGCCTGACCGGCTGGAAGGTGGGGTTCCTCTGCGCTGCCCCCGCCCTGACCCACAGCCTGGCCCGCGCCCACCAGTTCCTCACCTTCACCACACCGCCCAATCTGCAGACCGCCGTCGCCTGGGGCCTGGAGACCGGCGAGGCGTGGTTCCGCCAGATGCCCATCGATCTCGAACGCTCCCGTGACCGCCTGACCCAGGGCCTGAGGCGCGAGGGCTTCGCGGCCCTGGTCTCGCAAGGGACCTATTTCCTCAACGTCGACCTCGCCGCCTCGGGCGTCGTCGAATCCGACCGGGACTTCTGCATGCGCGCGGTCCGCGACGCCGGCGTCGCCGCCATCCCGGTTTCGGCGCTCTATGAGGAAGATCCGGTCACCAGCATCCTGCGGCTCTGTTTCTCCAAGCGCGACGCGACCCTGGACGCCGGCGTCGCCGCCCTGGCCAGGGCCCGCGAACTCAGCCTGACGTCGCCAGCCAGATGATGTGCCGCGCGCCGCGCCGGCCGCCGGTGGCGCGCACCGCGACGTCCTCGGCCGCGTAGCCGGCGCTGCGCAGTCGCCGGGTGAAGCTGTCGTCGCGGCCCGCCGACCACACCGCCAGCACCCCGCCCGGCCGCAGCGCCCGCCTGGCCGCGGCGAGCCCGGCCAGCGAATAGAGCCGGTCGTTGGCGTCGCGGTTCAGGCCGCCGGGGCCATTGTCCACGTCGAGGAGGATCGCGTCGAAGGCCCCGCGCGCGCCGGCGATGACCTCGGCGACATCTGCCTGGCGGACCGTCACCCGGGCATCGTCCAGGCAGCCCTGGAACAGCTGGGCCATCGGGCCCCGCGCCCAGGCGACCACCGCCGGCACGAGCTCGGCCACCAACACGCCCGCATCGCCCGGCAGCTCGGCCAGGGCGGCGCGCAGGGTGAAGCCCATGCCCAGCCCGCCCACCAGCACCTGTGGCTTTGGTCGGCCCTGGATGCGCGCGCAGGCCAGGCTGGCCAGCGCCACCTCCGACCCGCTCAGCCGGCTGTTCATCAGCTCGATCGACCCCGACATGATCGACAGCTCCGCGCCCCGCTGCATCAGGCGCAGCTCGCCGCCGTCAGGGATCGTCGCGCGGTCGAGCTGCTTCCAGGGGATCATCGCCTCTCCTTGGCGCCTCCAGGGCCGCGGCACGAGTCCCCGCGGCCGGCCGGCCCTCGGCGAAGGGTTCTCATCCGCGGCGAGCGCCCTTCCCAGGCTCCCAATAATGCTGTTCAACGACCGCTGGATTGAATCCAATGGAGGCTGTCGTGGCCCATGTGGGAAGCTGTTTCTGTGGCGCGGTCGAGGTCGAGGTCAGCGGTGAGCCGGAGGGCATGGGCTATTGCCACTGCCGGTCCTGCCGCTCCTGGTCGGGCGGCCCGGTCAACGCTTTCAGCCTGTGGAAGCCGGAGAACGTCAAGGTCACCAAGGGCGCCGACAAGGTGGCGACATTCCACGCCACCGAGGTCAGCTATCGCAAGTACTGCACCGAATGCGGCGGGCACCTGATGACCGACCACCCGCCGCTGGGCGTGGTCGACGTGTTCAGCGCCACGATCCCGACCCTGGATTTCCAGCCCGGCCTGCACATCAACTATGCCGAGACCGTGCTGCCGATGAAGGACGGCCTGCCGAAATTCAAGGACTTCCCGGAAGCCTTCGGCGGCTCCAACGAGATGATCGCGGAGTAGGGGCTGCCTCCCGCCGCTACGCGGGGAGGTCCCTCAGCAGGTGCTCCCGCCGTCCACCACGATGGTCTGGCCCGTGGTCCAGGCGCCGGCGCGGCTGGCCAGGTAGACCGCTGCGCCGGCCAGGTCGTCGGGCTCGCCCAGGCGGCGGAGCGGCGTGCCGGTGCTGGCCCGCTGTTCGCCTTCCGGCGTGTCCCACAGCGCCTTGGCGAAGTCGGTCTTCACCAGGCCCGGCGCGATGCAGTTGATGCGGATGTTGTGCGGGCCCAGTTCCCTGGCGAGGTTGCGGGCCAGCTGCATGTCGGCGGCCTTGGAGATCGCATAGGCGCCGATCACCTCGGTGCCGCGCAGGCCGCCGATCGAGGAGACGACGATGATCGCCCCGTCCCGGCGCGCCTTCATCTCCGGGGCGACCATGCCGATCATCCAGTTGTTGGCGATGATGTTGTTGGTCAGGATCTTGGTGAAAGCGTCGTCGGAGATTTCCAGCTGGCTGCCATAGTAGGGGTTCGAGGCGGCGTTGCAGACCAGGATGTCGATCTGGCCGAACGCCTTTCGGGTCTCGTCCATCAGCCGCTGAAGGTCGTCCTTCGACGAGATATTGGCCGGGACCGCGATGGCCTGGCCGGCGCCGCGCGCGTTGATGGCGGCCGCCACCTCGTCGCAAGGGCCGGCCTTGCGCGACGAGATCACCACGTTGGCGCCGTGGGCCGCCATCTGCTCGGCGATGGCCTTGCCGATGCCGCGCGATGATCCGGTGATCACCGCCACCTTGCCGGTAAGGTCAAACAGCGTGCCCGCCAGGGCGCCGGTCTTGGCCATCACGTCGCTCATGGGATTTCCTCTAAAACGGCTGTTTGATTTTCGGCCATTTGCGGTGCGGTCCACAACGCCGTCAAGGTCGCGTCAGATCAAGCCGGATCCAGGCGTCGCTCCATCCGGGCCACGCGGATCTCTCCGGCCTCGGGGTGGCGGACGACGCGCTCATCGACCGGGCGAAACCCCAGCCCCGCGTAGTAGTTGGCGAGGTCGGGGTGGCAGTCGAGCCGCAGGCGGTCGCGGCCCCGCAGGCGGGTCAGGTCGGCGCCGTAGTCGAGCAGCGCCGCGGCCAGCCCCTGGCCGGCATAGGCGCGACGCACGGCCAGCTTGTGCACATAGGCCGCCTCGCCCAGCGGCCGATCCGGCCAGAACAGCGGGTCTTCCAGCTCGAGAATCATCACGCCGGCGATTTCGCCGCCGGTCTTAAGGGTCAGCATCTCCCCACGCGCGATGAACGGGGCGACGAAATCCTCGCCAAGCAGCGCCGGATCCCACAGTTGCGCGCGCCAGGTGGTGATCCAGCGGGCGGCCTCCTGCAGCAGCCGCGAGACCGCCGCGGCCTCATCCAGGGTGGCGGGACCAAGCTCGAAATCCTCACGCGCCATGCGCCTGCCTTTGACTCACCAGATGGTAACGCCGCCGCACACCGGATAATCCGGCCCCTGCCCCTTGCGATTGGCGGTGCGCCGACGCACGTTCCGGGTACACGGATTCACGAGGACTGCATGCGCGAGATTTACCGAAGCTGGCTCGACGAGGACGGCGACGACGAGGACAAGGGCCGCCAGCCCGATATGCCGATGACCTCCGGGCCGGTGCAGAACGCGCTGTTCAAGTCGCGCACCGTGCTGATCTTCGGCGAGATCGACATGCGCCTGGCCGAGCGGGTCACCGCTCAGATCACCGCCTTCGCGTCGGAAAACGACAAGCCGATCCGGATCATCATCAACTCCCCCGGCGGCCATGTGGAGAGCGGCGACACCATCCACGACATGATCCGTTTCTGCGGGGTCGAGGTGAAGGTGATCGGCACCGGCTGGGTGGCCAGCGCCGGCGCGCACATCTTCTTAGGCGCGAAGAAAGAAAACCGCCTCTGCCTGCCCAACACCCGCTTCCTGCTGCACCAGCCGGCCGGCGGCATGCGCGGCCAGGCCTCCGACATCCAGATCGAGGCCGAGCAGATCATCAAGATGCGCGACCGGGTCAACCGGATGATCGCCAAGGAAACCGGCCAGACCGTCGAGCGGATCGTCAAGGACACCCAGCGCAACTACTGGCTGAGCGCCGAGGAAGCGATCGACTACGGCATCGTCTCGCGGATCATCAACAACACCTCCGAAGTCTGAGATCCTCCCCGCAGGGGGGAGGTGGCTCGGCGCGGATACGCGACGAGACGGAGGGGGGTTCATCCACGGCGGATAGACCTGTGGGCTTGAACCCCCTCGGTCAGCTTCGCTGACAGTTCCCCTCTTTGGGGAGCAACTAGGGAGGCTGATCCGATGACCGGTCCCTGGTGGCGGGGCGCGATCCTCTACCACGTCTATGTCCGCAGCTTTTTCGATAGCGACGGCGACGGCCAGGGCGACCTGGCCGGCGTCGAGGCCAAGCTGGACTATATCAAGAGCCTGGGCGTCGACGGGATCTGGTTGTCGCCGATCCACCCTTCGCCCAATCGCGACTGGGGCTATGACACCGCCGACTACGAGGGCGTCCAGCCCGACTATGGGACGGACGGCGATTTCCAGAGCCTGCTGGACGCGGCCCACGCCAGGGGCCTGAAGCTGGTCCTCGACGAGGTGCTCAGCCACACCTCGGACGAACATCCCTGGTTCATCGAAAGCCTGACCGGAGGCGCCGAGGGCCCGAAGGCCGACTGGTACGTCTGGGCCGATCCAAAGCCGGACGGGACCGCGCCCAACAACTGGCTCTCGGTGTTCGGCGGCCCAGCCTGGGCTTATCAGCCGGCGCGCCGGCAGCACTATCATCACAAGTTCCTCAGGCAGCAGCCGAAGCTCAACTGGCGCAACGACGGCGCGCGCGAGGCGGCGCTTTCTGTGCTCGACCGGTGGCTGGCCAAGGGCGTCGACGGCTTTCGCCTGGATGTGGCCGGGACCTTTCTTCATGATGCGGGCCTGACCGACAACCCGGCCGTCCCGCCGGCCGAGCGGCGCGGCTACCACTGGTCCCACGCCGGAAACCTGCAGCGCCACCTGCACGATTCCAACCTGCCGGAAAACGCCCGGACCCTCGATGTGATCCGCCGGCGCGTCGAGGCGCATGACGGCCGGGACGGCGGCGATCGCTTCGTGTTCGGCGAGTTCTCCGAGGAGGAGGACCGCTGCGGCGGCTACCTCTCGCCGGCCCAGGGCCTGCACTCGGCCTATACCTTCGTCCTGTTGCTGGCGCGCAAGCTGACGCCACAGGTGTTCAAGGACCACTATGCGACGCTCGCCGCCCATCCGGCGCACTGGCCGACGATCAGCTTCTCCAACCACGACGTGCCGCGCACGGTCAGCCGCTTCGGCGGCGAGGATCCCGCGCCCGAGCTCGCCAAGCTGCTGTTCGCCCTGCTGCTCAGCCTGAAGGGCACGACGCTGATCTACCAGGGCGAGGAACTGGGCCTGCCGCAGGCGGCGCTGATCCGCGGCCAGCTGCGCGATCCGGTGGGCGACCTCTACTGGCCCTATGCCGGCGGCCGCGACGGCTGCCGCACGCCGATGCCGTGGACGATGGGCGCCAACCTCGGCTTCACCGAGGGAGTCCCCTGGCTGCCTCTGGCCGTCGAGCACGCCGGCCTGACCGTCGAGGCCCAGGACGCGGACCCGGACTCCGCCCTGGCCTTCGCGCGATCGATGATCGCCTTGCGCAGGGCCTCGCCGGCGCTGACCGTCGGAACCTTGCAATTCCTCGACGTTCCTGACCCGGTCCTGGCCTTCGTGCGCCGCGACGGCGAGGAGGCCATCGCCTGCCTGTTCAACCTCAGCCCCGAGCCGAGGTTCGTCGAGGCCGCCGCGCTCGACGGCGCGATCCTGCTGGAGGTCCGCGCCGGGGACGCCGAGCTGCGCGGCCCGTCCATCGGCCTGTCGGCCTACGCCGCGGTGTTCCTGCGGCTCCCTTGAGACTGGTTACGGGTGACAGTTGCACTTCGTCCTAGCCGCGCCCCGGCGCCAGGTGGAAGAAAACTGCGTTGCCTGTCACCGGATCGTTGTCCCGCCACTTGTCGCCCATGTGCTTGCCCGGACCCGTGTTGCAGTAGGTCTGGATGCGGTCGGGACTCGTTGGTGCGTGATCGGCTGTCGTGCAGATCTTGCCGTCGCGGACTTCCCAGGAGCCGCGACTCTCGCCGTCGGAGCCGACGGATCGGAAGGTATGGCCCGGCGACAGATAGCTCTTGGCGCTCCAGGGTCCGCCCGCCGGAACGTCGATTTCCAGCGTACCCTTGAAGAAGTCAGACATCACCGTCGCGTCATCGGTCGTGGCGGCGGCCTGGGCCGCGTAGGGGGCGCCCCCCAACAGCAAGGCGGCGCCCATCATGGTCGCGGTAGCGTGGGAAGTGAGCCGGTGCATGACGATCCTCCAAGTAGCGTTGCCGGCCGGGGCGGCCTAGAACCGGGATCATGGACGATAGCGCGGCCACGACAACTGCGAAGGCGGCGGGCAAGGCCGAGGCCAGATTCGGCCAGGGCTTCCTGACCGACATCTGGTATTTCGCCGCGCTGTCCGGCGACCTGAAGTCCGGCAAGCTGGCCCGCCACGAGCTGCTGGGCGAGCCGGTGCTGCTGGGGCGCTCCAGCAGCGGCCAGCTGTTCGCTCTGCGGGACATCTGCCCGCACCGGGCGGCGCCGCTCTCGGCCGGCGCCTTTCACCGCGAAACCTCGGGCGCCGAGACGGTGGAGTGCCCCTATCACGGCTGGCGGTTCAGGGCGGACGGGGCGTGCGCGGCCATTCCCTCGCTGGTCGACGATCAGGCGATGGACGTCGGTCGCATCCGCGTGCGCCGCTATCCGGTCGCCGAGAGCCAGGGCCTGGTGTTCGTCTGGGTCGGCGCCGATCCGCGCGCGGAGCCCACCGAGCCGCCCCCGGTGTTCAACGGCGTGGTCGGCGGCAAGCCGAAGCTGGTCGACCGGATGGAATTCGCCGCGCACATCGACCACGCGGTGGTTGGCCTGATGGACCCGGCCCACGGCCCTTACGTCCACCAGCAGTGGTGGTGGCGGTCGCGGGGCAGCCAGCACGAGAAGGCCAAGCGGTTCGAGCCGCGCGAGCAGGGCTTTGCCATGGTCCGCCACGAGCCGTCGAAGAACAGCCGCGCCTACGCGATCCTCGGCGGCGAGCCGCTGACCGAGATCACCTTCCGCCTGCCCGGACTGCGCTGGGAGCACGTCACGGTGGGCAGGCGCCAGGTGCTGTCGCTGACCTGCCTGACGCCGGTCAGCGCCACCAAGACCCGGATCACCCAGATCGTCTGGTCCGACCACCCGGCCTTCTTGTTCCTGAGGCCGTTCATCGCCGCCGGCGCCCGCGTCTTCCTGCGCCAGGACGGCGACATGGTGAACCTGCAGAACCAGGGCCTGAAATATGACCCCTCGCTGATGTGGATCGACGACGCCGACCGCCAGGCCAAGTGGTACCAGCAGCTCAAGCGCGAATGGGCCGCGAGCCGCCGCGAAGGCCGGCCGTTCAGGAACCCCGTCGACGCCGCGACCCTGAGGTGGCGGAGCTAAAGCGCAGTCCTCCCCCAGGCCGAAGGCCGGTTGAGGGGGAGGTGGATCGCGGCGC
>NZ_JANMBF010000138.1:0-2000 GCF_031360265.1 Phenylobacterium sp. | reverse complement strand
TGATCCCGCTGCGTTGGCCGAGTGCGACCGGACACTGAACCGCCTTCGCGCCCTTGAACCAATCCGCTCGGCTTTCGCTCATGGCCTGCCATACGTGAAGGGCCAAGATCATGATGGCGCCATTGAAGTTCGACGCTACAGCGCCGACGACACCAAGCCCGGCGCGCGGAAAGCCGAATTGACCACCTACACCTTGGACGAAATCGACGCCGCCGCGAGAGAGGTTCGCGAGATCGCAGAGTGGCTAGGGCCATTCTCCCAGCGCTATACAGCGCCCTTTGTCCTCAAGACCTTCGCCAGCCACAACGCCAACTCTCTGGCCCCCACCAGCCCATTGAACTCCGGGCAGTCAGCTAGCTCTCGCTCACTATCCCAAGCCGCCAGATACGGCTCCAGCATATCGGCAATCGCGATCACGTCAGGAGATAAGCCTCTCAAAAAGTGAGGGGTCATATCTGCGTCAAACTTGAGCGCGTCGCCCATCTGTCCTCACGTCTGAGGGCAGCTATCTCCTTGGCAGTTCACCGGCCTGTCACGCGGCATCTGAGTACCGAATCAGCCTCTGTTCCGTCAAGTATATAACTGCCCGTCAAGCGCCCCATCACCGCCCCTTCCACGCCGGCGCGCGCTTCTGGGAGAACGCCAGTGGCCCCTCGACGAAATCCTCGCTGGTGAACAGCGCCGCGACCGCCGGATAGCGGCTCTGGCCCTTGATCGCCGCCTCCAGGCTGGGCTCGTCCAGCCCCCGATAGACCGCCTCCTTGGACGCCCGGATCGACATCGGTCCCAGCTGACAGATGCCGTCGGCCCACTCGCGCGCCACTCGCATCAGGTCGTGCGGCGCGGTCACCTCGGCCACGAAGCCCAGGTCCTTGCCCTCCGCCGCCGAGACGCGGCGCGTCGTCAGGATCATCGCCATCGCCCGCTTGGTCCCGATGGCTCGGGGCAGCCGGTGCAGCCCGCCGGCCAGCGCCGCCAGCCCGACGCGGGGCTCCGGCAGGGCGAACACCGCGGCTTCCGAGGCGATGATGATATCGCAGGCCAGCGCGATCTCGAACCCGCCGCCCATGGCCACCCCGTTCACCGCCGCGATCAGCGGCTTGGCCAGGTCGAAGCGCGAGGTCAGCCCCGCGAACCCCGACGGCGGGCTGCCCATCTTGCCGCCGCCCGCCTGGTGCTTGAGGTCATTGCCGGCCGAGAACGCCCGCTCCCCCGCCCCGGTGACGATCGCCACCCACTGGTCCGGGTCGGCGGCGAAGGCGTCGAACGCCTCGGCCAGCTCGAAGTGCGCCGGCGAATGCAGCGCGTTCATCACCTCGGGCCGGTTCAGGGTGACCGTGGTCACCGGCCCGTCCCGCTCAACCTTGATGAATTCATAGGCCATGGCGTGTCTCTCCCGTTTTGCCGAGAGGCTGGGCTGGCGCCGCTAGGTCCGTCAAGGTTCATGGCGAGACCCTCCGTCGCCAGGGTCCGGAATTGCCAGGTGGCGCCACGCCCGCCCGGTGCTACCGTCGGCGTCTTCCACAGCATGCGGGGGCGCGATGCTTCGGTCAGTCTGGTTTGCGGTCGCCTTGATGGTGTTGCTGCCCGCCTCCGGCCATGCCGCGGGTCCGACGACGGCCCCCAAGGCCGGTGAGCCGTTGAATATCGGCTTTGTCCTCTACACCAGGAGCCACACGCCCGGCGTCCTGAAGGCCAGATGGAACTACGCCAACGCCTACAGCGGGCCCGGCTTGGCGACCGGAGGTCCGACCACGGGCGGCTTTGCCGGGCGCTACCACGTTCGCTACTTCCTTGAGAACGGTCAGTTTTCGGACGAGTACGATCTCGAGATCCAAAGGCGCGCGCCCGGCGACTTCTACGATGTGGCCTGGATCACCGACGGCAAGGTCAGCGCCAGAGGCGTCGGCCTGGAAGTCGCGGGCGGCAAGAGCCTCGCCGTCGGCTGGCGCAGGGTTGCTGACTGACCGGAAACTACAGGGGGCATACCTCCTCCAGGA
>NZ_JANMBF010000118.1:0-12537 GCF_031360265.1 Phenylobacterium sp. | reverse complement strand
AGTCCATCATGCCAACGCCAGACTTTTCGCGCAGGTCCTTGACCAGCGCAGCGGTGATCTCCGCCATGGTCAGCTCCTTCAAATTCCAGAGGTCGGACGGACTCCGGCCGGACTCCGCCCTTGGGATGTATCGGTCAGCGGGAGGCGCGACGCCTCAGCTGGCCTGTTCTTCGCTCGGTTGTTCGGCCACGGCGGCCCCTGCCTCGGCAGCGGGAGCTTCCGCGACGGGGGTATCGGGCTCGGCCGCGGCCGGCTCGGCGGCGACCTCGGCGACGGGCTCCGGCGCGGCTTCAGCCACCGGCGCGGGCGCCGGTTCGGGGGTCGGCTCAGCCTTAGCCGCCTTCGGCTCAACCGCTGCCGGTTCCGCAGCCTGCGGCGACATCTGGCGGGCCAGGGTCGGTTCCAGCGGAGCCTCCGAGGCGCCCAGGTCGACACCCGACGCCGATTGCCCGGCGGCCAGCCCGTCCAGAATCGAATCGGCCATCAGATCGCAATAGAGCTGGATGGCGCGCGCGGCGTCGTCGTTGCCGGGGATCGGGAAGGTGATGCCGTCCGGGTTGCAGTTGGTGTCCAGCAGCGCGATCACCGGGATGTTGAGCTTGCGCGCTTCCTGGATGGCGATGGCTTCCTTGTTGGTGTCGATCACGAACATCAGGTCGGGGATGCCTCCCATGTCCTTGATGCCGCCCAGGGAGAGTTCCAGCTTGTCGCGCTCGCGGGTGAGCTGCAGCAGTTCCTTCTTGGTGCGGCCCTGTTCCCCGTCCAGCACGCCTTCCAGCTCGCGCAGGCGGGCGATCGACCCCGACACGGTGCGCCAGTTGGTCAGCGTGCCGCCCAGCCAGCGGTGATTGACGTAGTACTGAGCGCAGCGACGCGCGCCCGTGGCGATCGGCTCAGACGCCTGGCGCTTGGTGCCGACGAACAGGATCCGGCCGCCGGACGCGGCGACCTCGCGCACCTTGACCAGGGCCTGGTGCAGCAGCGGGATCGACTGCGACAGATCGATGATGTGAATGTTGGAGCGGCTGCCGAAGATGTAGCGCTCCATCTTCGGGTTCCAGCGGTGAGTCTGGTGGCCGAAGTGGGCGCCGGCTTCCAGGAGCTGACGCATAGAGAATTCGGGAAGTGCCATGGGCCTTGATCGTCCTTTATCCGGTTGAACCTCCGCAGACACCCTCCCGCCAAACATTGTCTTGGGGAGGACCGGAATGGAGCCGTCGGGATGTCTCCCCGAACGCCACCAAACGTCTGCGTGTGGATTGATGGCGGGGACTTAGGCGGTCAGCGCGGAAAAATCAACCTGCGTGGTAGTTTGACCCAAGATTGCCGTTGAACCTAGTGAGTGAAAATGTATGTTTGACGAGAACATTGGGAGAACAAAAAGATGAAACCGTCACTGTTCCTGGGTCTGACGTGCGTTTTCGGTCTGGCTGTCGGCGCGGCCCACGCGCAGACCGGGACGTTCGGCGGTCCGAGACAGCCCGCCCAGCCCGGCTACTCCGGGTTCAAGCCCTATGAGGCGCCGAAGCCCTACGAACCGCCGAAGCCGCCGAAGTCCTATGAGCCGGCTGCGCCAAAGCCTTTTGAACCGTTCAAGCCGTTCACCGGCGTGGACACCAACACCGCCCCGAGCGGCCTCTATCCTGAGATACATCGACGGCCGAAGAAACCCCTCGGCGGATATTAGACGGCGCCTCAGAGATCTTCGACGAAGACAACGCCGGGCGCGGTCTTGATCGCGCCGCGGACGGCCCCGTCCAGGGTGAAGCGGCCGGGCAGCTTCAGCTCAACCTCGCGGCCGTCGCCGACGCCGGCCACCAGCACGATCTCGCCGCCACGCGGGTTGACCACGCCTTCCAGCCTCTTCTTGAGCGCCTCGATCTCGGCGCTGCGCGGCGCCAGATGCACCCGCAGGCCGGCGACCACGTTCTCGACGGCCTTTTCCACCGGCTCGGCGCTGTCGCCGAAGAACCGGACCTCGCCGTCCTTGGCCTTGGCGCGGACCGTGATGGCGACGGCCTTGCCGGGCTCCAGGATGTCGCGGCACCGCCGCCAGCTCTCCGGCGGGACCAGCACCTCGTACTCGCCGGTCGGGTCCGACAGGGTGACGAAAGCGAACTTCTCGCCGGACCCTTGCGCGGCGCGCTCCTGGCGGCGGCGAACCACGCCGGCCATGCGCAGGGCCTCGGCCCCGCCCTCGGCTTTCGCGATGGCGTCGGTAAGCAGGTCCGTGCGCCGGCGGCGCAGCGCCTCGACCATGTCATCCAGCGGATGCCCGGAGAGGTAGAACCCCACCGCCGCCAGTTCCTCGTCCAGTCGTTCAACCGGGGTCCAGGGGTCGGACTTGAGCAGCCGAGGCCGCGCGGCCTCCGCCTGATCGCCGCCGAACAGGCTGGCCTGCGATGACGCCCGGTCGGCGGCCACGCTCTGCCCATAGGCCACCAGCCCCTCGGCGGCCCGAAACAGCATCGCCCGGTTGGCGTTGAGCCCGTCGAACGCCCCGGCCCGCGCCAGGGTCTCGAAGGTGCGCCGGTTGACCTGTCGGGGGTCCACCCGCTCGACGAAATCGAAGATGTCGCGGAACGGCCCGTGTTCGCGCCGCTCGGCGACCACATGGGTCATGGCCTGCAGGCCGACGTTGCGGATGGCGCCCAGCGCATAGAGCACCTCGCCGTCGGCGACCTCGAAGTCGGCGCCGGAGAGGTTCACATCCGGCCGTCGGATCTTCACGCCGCAGCGCTTGGCGTCCTGGTAGAAGACCGACAGTTTGTCGGTATTGGCCAGGTCCAGGCTCATCGAGCCGGCGAAGAACTCCACCGGCGCATTGGCCTTCAGCCAGGCGGTCTGGTAGGCGATCAGCGCGTAGGGCGCGGCGTGAGACTTGTTGAAGCCGTAGCCGGAGAACTTCTCCATCAGGCCGAACAGCCGGTCGGCGAGGTCGGCGGTCACCCCGCGCTCGGCCGCGCCGGACAGGAAGCGCTCGCGCTGCTTGTCCATCTCCTCCTTCTTCTTCTTGCCCATGGCGCGGCGCAGAAGGTCGGCTTCCCCGAAGCTGTAGCCGGCCAGGATCTGGGCGATCTGCATCACCTGTTCCTGATAGACGATGACCCCGTAGGTCGCGGTCAGCACCGGGGCCAGCAGCGGGTGCAGCACGTCCAGGGGTTTGCGGCCCATCTTGGCGTCGACATAGGCGGGGATCGAATCCATTGGCCCCGGCCGATAGAGCGAGATCAGCGCCGTGACCTCCTCGATCGACTGCGGCCGCAGCTGGCGCAGGGTGTCGCGCATCCCCTGTCCTTCCATCTGGAACACACCCACCGTCAGACCCGAGGCCATCACCTCATAGGCGGCCGCGTCGTCCAGCGGCAGGGTTTCCAACACAAAGCCCGCCCCGCGCCGCTCCAGGTGCTTCATCGCCCGGTCGACGACAGTCAGGGTCTTCAGGCCCAGGAAATCGAACTTCACCAGGCCGGCGCTTTCCACCCACTTCATGTTGAACTGGCTGGCCGGCAGATCGGAACGCGGATCGCGATAGAGCGGCACCAGCTCGGTCAGCGGCCGGTCGGCGATGACGATCCCGGCGGCATGGGTCGAGGCGTTGCGGTAGAGGCCCTCCAGCTGCAAGGCGATGTCCAGCAGCCGGGCCACCCCCTCGTCCTCGTCGCGGGCCTGGCGCAGGCGGGGTTCGATCTCGATGGCCTTGGCCAGGGTCACGGGATTGGCGGGATTGGCCGGCACCATCTTGGCCAGCCGGTCCACCTGGCCGAGCGGCAGCTGCAGCACGCGCCCGACGTCGCGCAGCACCGCGCGCGCCTGCAGGGTGCCAAAGGTGATGATCTGGGCCACCCGATCGCGGCCGTATCGGCCTTGCACATAGGCGATCACCTCGTCGCGCCGCTCCTGGCAGAAATCGATGTCGAAGTCGGGCATCGACACGCGTTCGGGGTTCAGGAACCGTTCGAAGATCAGGCCGTATTTCAGGGGATCGAGGCCGGTGATCATCAGGGACCAGGCGACCAGCGAGCCGGCCCCGGACCCGCGGCCCGGCCCGACCGGCACGCCGTGCGCCACCGCCCACTTCATGAAGTCCGAGACGATCAGGAAGTAGCCGGAAAAACCCATCGACTGGATGACGGAGATTTCCTTCTCCAGGCGCTCCTCATAGGCTTCCAGCGTCACCGAAAGGGCGTTGACCCGCAATCGCGCCTTCAGACCCTCGCGGGCCTGATAGGCCAGTTCGTCGGCCTCCGTGCGGCCGCCCTCGGTGGGGAACCGCGGCAGGATCGGGTCGCGCTTGGGGACCATGAACGCACAGCGCCGCGCGATATCGACGGTGTTGTCGCAGGCCTCGGGCAGGTCGGCGAACAGCGCGCGCATGTCGGCGGCCGACTTGAACCAGTGCTCGGCACTGACGCGGCGCCGCTCATCCTGGCCGACGAAGGCGCCGTCGGAAATGCAGATCAGCGCGTCGTGCGCCTGGTGCATGGACGAGGCCTTGAAATAGACGTCGTTGGTCGCCGCCAGCGGCGCGTCGGCCTCATAGGCATAGGCCACAAGGTGCGGCTCGGCGGCGGCCTCGGCCGCCAGGCCGTGCCGCTGCAGTTCCACATAGAAGCGGTCGCCGAACACCCGCTGCATTTCGGCCAGGGCGGCGCGACCCTCCTTGATCTTGCCCGCCGCCATCAGAGGATCGACCGGGCCGTCCGGACCGCCCGACAGCAGGATCAGGCCCTCGGCGTGGGCGCGGACCCTGTCCCAGGTAACATTGGGCTCCTGCGCGGGATCGACCTCGAGGAAAGCCGCGGAGGAGAGTTCGGTGAGGTTGCGGTAGCCCTGCTCGTTCTGGGCCAGGAAGACCAGCGTCGGGGTCTTGGCCCAGCGCTCCGCCGGGCCCTCGCCGATACCGGTGACCGGCAGGGCGCAGCCGATGATCGGCTGGACCCCCGCCTCCTTGGTGGCGACGGAGAACTCCAGCGCGCCGAACAGGTTGGCCCGGTCGGTGAGCGCCACCGCCGGCATGCCGGCCGCATGCGCGAGGCTGCCAATGGCGTCGGCCTTGATGGCGCCTTCCAGCAGGGAATAGGCCGAGCGCACCCGCAGGTGGACGAAGCCGTCATCGCCCTGCCCCACGCTCGCCGCCTCCCCCATGCGCACGGCGTTCAGCCCACGTGAGCCGCCACCGCGCAGATCATCCAGACAAAACTCGCCACCGACGCAAAGGCCAGTGATTCTCGGGCCAGACGAACCATGGGTCGCATCCTCCTGTGGGCGTCGCTGTGGACAAGCCACATCGTTCCTTGTTCGTTCTTATTCCCTTTTTGTTCTCGGTGGTCAAGCGGCCGCGCCAGGCTCGCCTGGAAGCAGCGTGCTTCGGATGGATCAGGAGGCCGCCGATCTGGAGCAGGTTCCGCGTCCAGGCCAGGGACAAGCCGCTGACCGGCCAGCCAGGATCAGGCTTCCTCGCTCGCCACTTCAGCCGGCCGATAGTGGGTGACGATGTCCTCGTGCTCGGCGACGCGCACCGCGCGGGCGACGTTCAGGCGCGTGAACAGGTGGCTGGTCTTGCGACCGCTGCGGGCGGGCCCCGGTGGGCGGGTCAGCGACAGGTCCATGGAGGTGCCGACCAGCAGCACCTTGAAGCCCGCGGCGGTGGCCTGGACGACGGCATAGTTACCCGCCGTCGGCAGGTGGGCCGCTCCCTCCGGCCGCCTCCGGAAGCGATAGGACGCGCCGGACGCTCCCTGAAGGTCGATAAAATCACGCATGTCAGCTCTGGGTTGGCGGTGGATCGTTCTGGGCCGGATCGGTCTTTGGCCTGGCGGAGCGGACGGTCGTTCTGACCCCCGCCCGTCGCCGCCTTGGCCGGCAAGGCCGCGGGGACGGCTGTCCGAGCCCGGACCCGCAGCGGGCATGGGTAGCGGCCCACGCCGCAACGTACAAGCGTCACAGCAGCGGGGTCTGGCCGGATCTACCCCCGCGCCTGTTCCTCCAGATGGCCGTCCTTGAGCGCAAAGACCCGGTCCATGTGACGGGCGAGGTCGAGGTTGTGGGTGGCGACCAGGGCGGCGACGCCGGTGCGCCGCGCCAGCAGGTAGAGGGTTTCGAACACCGCCGCCGAGGTCGTCGGGTCCAGGTTGCCGGTGGGCTCGTCGGCCAGCAGCAGGCGCGGTGAATTGGCCAAAGCGCGGGCGACGGCCACCCGTTGCTGTTCGCCGCCCGACATCTGCGCGGGCTGGTGTTGGAGACGGTCGCTGAGGCCAAGTTCACCCAGCAGATCCGCGGCGCGGACCCGGGCGGCCCGGCGCGACCGGCCAGCGATCATCAGCGGCAGGGCCACGTTGTCGAGGGCCGAGAACTCCGGCAGCAGATGATGGAACTGATAGACGAAGCCGATGGTCGCCAGGCGGATGCGGGTGCGGTCGCGATCGTTCAGGCCGGAGCAGTCGCGGCCCAGGATGGCGATCCGCCCCGCGTTGGGACGCTCCAGCAGGCCGGCAGCGTGCAGCAGGCTCGATTTTCCCGAACCCGACGGCCCGACCAGACCGACGATCTCGCCGGGCGCGATGTCGATATCCGCGCCGCGCAGAACGGTGAGCGGGCCGGCGCCGGTGATGTAGGATCGTTCCAGGCCCCCAATGGACAAGACCGCGTTTTCAGTGGGTTCAGGCCTATTCATAACGCAACGCCTCGACCGGATCGAGACGCGAGGCGCGCCAGGCGGGGGGCAGGGTGCAGACCATCGACACCGCCAGCGAGAAACCCACGATGACGGCGACCTCGAGCCAGTCGACCTTGGCCGGCAGGCGGCTGAGGAAATAGACGTCGGAGGAAAACACCGCCTGACCCGTGGCCCACTCCACGAGACTCTGGATCGGCCCGATATAGACCGAGACCAGGGCGCCCAGCGCCAGACCCGCCAGCGTTCCCAGGCCCCCGATGGCGGCCCCGGCCATGAAGAAGATGCGCAGGATCGCGCCCTGCCCCGCCCCGATGGTTCGCAGGATGGCGATGTCACGCCCCTTGTTCTTCACCAGCATGGTCAGGCTGGAGATGATGTTCAGCGCGGCAATGGCCACGATCAGCATCAGGATCAGCCGCATCACGTCGCGCTCGACCTTCAGCGCGCCCCAATAGGAGGCGTCGCGCTGGGTCCAGTCGGTCACCAGGGCGGTGGGGCCGGCGGCGCGGGCGACAGCGGCTTTCAGCTTGAGCGCCTGGTCGGGGTCTCCAACGCGCACCTCGATGGCGTCGGCCGTGCCCTCGCGCCCGAAAAACAGCTGCGCCTGGGCCAGCGGCATGAAGATATAGGCCTGATCGTACTGGCTCATGCCTGCGGTGAAGGTCCCGCCCACCGTATAGGGTTTCTGCAACGGCGTGCCGCCGAACGCCGTGGCGCCGCCGGAGGGCGAGATCAGCGTGACGGTGTCGCCCGGCTTGACCCCCACCTGCTCGGCCAGGCGGTCGCCGAGAATGACCAGATCGCCGCCATAGTCGCCCTCACCGAAGCCCTTGGTCGAACCGCGCGTGATGTTGCCGGCGACCACGCGGGTGGCGGCCAGGTCGCGTGGCGACAGTCCCCGCACGATGGCGCCTGTGACCTGATTAGGTCCCATGGCGATGGCCTGGGCCTCGATCACCGGGGCCGCCTGCACAACGCCGGGAACCTTCAGGATCCGGGCCACGGCAAGGTCGCGCTGAGGTCCGTCGAGCACCGCCCCGGTGACGAAGATATGGCCGTTGAAGCCGAGGATCTTGCCCAGCAGCTCGGCGCGGAAGCCGTTCATCACCGACATGACAATGATCAGCACCGCGACCGCGACCATGATCGCGGCGAAGGAGATGATCGAGATCAGCGCCACGCCGCCCTGGCTGCGCTTGGCGCGCAGATACCGTCCCGCCAGCATCCGCTCCCAGGCGCCGAACGCGGGTGCATGGGCGGTCGCGGGATCGCTCACCGGCAAGCCTGGAGGACCGCTCCCCTTCTCCTTGCGGAGAGGGGCCGGGGGTGGGGGTGCAAGCTGTGAAATTGGCAGCCTGTGGCGGCGGCGTCATCTCGTTGAGCGCGGCGCTGACACCCCCACTCCCAACCCTCTCCCCGCAAGGGGGGGAGGGCTTTGCGGTGAGCTCTCATCCGGCGATGACCTTCAGCGCGGCGTCGAGCGGCAGGGTCTGGCGTTCGCCGGTGGCGCGGCGTTTCAGCTCGACCACGCCGTCGGCGACGCCCTTGGGACCGACGATCAGTTGCCAGGGAATGCCCACCAGGTCGAGGCTGGCGAACTTGGCGCCAGGCCGGTCGTCACGGTCGTCGAGCAGCGGATCCTTGCTCAGGCCGGTCAGGGCCGCATAGGCCTGCTCGGCCACCGCATCGACCTCCGCGTTCCCTGGACGCAGGTTGACCACGGCCACGCCGAAGGGCGCCACGGCGTCAGGCCAGATGATCCCGGCTTCGTCGTGGCTGGCCTCGATAATCCCGCCGACCAGACGTGAGACCCCCACGCCGTAGGAGCCGCCATGGATCGGGGCGTCCTTGCCGTCCGGACCGGTGACCAGGGCTTTCATCGGCCTGGAATACTTCTCGCCGAAGTAGAAAATATGGCCGACCTCGATGCCCCGCGCGGTCATCCGCTTGTCGGCGGGAGCCTCGGCCTCGAAGCGGGCCTGGTCATGCATCTCGTCGCTGGCGGCATAGAGGCGCGTGCGCTGGGCGACCATAGGCTCCAGGTCGCCGTCCCAGTCGATGTCCGGGCCGGGCGCCCCCATCTCCACCAGATCCTTGTGGGCGAAGACCTCGCTCTCGCCGGTGTCAGCCAGGATGATGAATTCGTGGCTGAGATCGCCGCCGATCGGGCCGGGGTCGGCCTTCACCGGGATCGCCTTCAGCCCCAACCGCGCATAGATGTTCAGATAGGCCAGGAACATCCGGTTGTAGGAGCGGCGGGCAGCAGCCTCATCGATATCGAAGGAATAGGCGTCCTTCATCAGGAATTCCCGGCCGCGCATGACCCCGAACCGCGGGCGCCGCTCGTCGCGGAACTTCCACTGGATATTGTAGAAATTCTTCGGAAGGTCTTTGTAGGATTTGACATAGGCCCGGAAGATCTCGGTGATCACCTCTTCGGCCGTGGGCCCATAGAGCAGGTCGCGGTCGTGGCGATCCTTGATCCGCAGCATCTCGTCGCCATAGTCATCGTAGCGGCCGCTCTCGCGCCACAGGTCAGCCAGTTGCAGGGTCGGCAACAGCACCTCGATGGCCCCGGCGCGGTCCATCTCTTCGCGGACGATCTGCTCGATCTTCTTCAGCACCCGCAGGCCCATCGGCAGCCAGGCGTAGATGCCAGCGGCCTCCTGGCGGACCATGCCGGCGCGCAGCATCAACTGATGGGAGACGATCTGGGCGTCGGAGGGCGCATCGCGCAGCGTCGGCATGAAGTAGCGCGAAAGGCGCATGGTCTAGGGGCTTTCCTGGGAACTCAACGGCGGGCCGTCCTGATAGCCCCCCACCGGCAACCTTGGCAACGCGTTCAGCGGCCCCAGGGCAGGCGCGACAGGTCGACCAGCTTGAAGTGGATCACCAGCCACAGGATGGCGAAGACCACACCCGAGACCCAGGTGGTGGTGATGAATTTCCGCTTGAGCTTCGGGTCCACCGGCGCGCCGGGGTCGGAGCCGTCGTTGGGCAGTCCGGCCTCGGCCCGGGTCTGGGTGCCCAGCGGCAGGATGGCGAACAGCACCGTCCACCAGATGGTCAGATAGATCGCAACCAGGGTAATCGGCCCGCCCATCAGTGCGCTCCTTTGGGGATTTCCATCAGCTCCACCAGCACGCCGCCCATGTCCTTGGGGTGGACAAAGATCACCGGCACGCCGTGGGCGCCGATACGCGGCTCGCCGGTCCCCAGCACGGTGGCGCCCTTGGCCCGCATGTCGTCGCGCGCGGCCAGGATGTCGGGCACCTCGAAACAGACGTGATGCTGGCCGCCCCGGGGGTTCTTCTCCAGGAAGGCGGCGATCGGCGACTTGTCCCCGAAGGGTTCAATCAGTTCGATCTGGCTGTTGGGCAGGTTGACGAAACAGACCCAGACCCCCTGCTCGGGCAGGGAAAAGGTCTCACTGAAATCCGTGGCGCCGAGCATCTCGCGATACATCTTCACCGAGGCTTCGATGGAAGGCGTGGCGACGCCCACGTGGTTCAGTTTTCCGATCATCAAGTGCCTATACGACGGACCGCCTCACCCCTCCAGCGCCATCCCGATTTCGCGGCGACTTCCACTTCACCCACGGCGGTGACGACTGGGGCTTCAAAGCGAACCTCATGGCTTGGCCTAAGGGTGGCCGCGCGATGGTCGCAATGGCCAACGGCGACGACGGGATGGTGGTCGTCGTCGGGCTGATGCAAGCCGTCGCCCGCGCGTTCGGCTGGAAGAGCCTCGAACCCTTGGTCATCGACGCGGTGTCACTGAGTCGTTTACAGTTCGACCAGGTCGCGGCCAGCTACGGCCATGGAATGGTGATCGTCACCGCCGACGGAGACGCCCTGCGCATTGCCTACCAAGGCTCCAAGGTCGAGCTTGTCCCCCTTGGTGGAGATCGCTTCGTGGCCGACCCTGGCGGTTCCAGCGTGAGTGTGAAGGTCGAGCGCGACCCCGCCGGAAGTGTAAAGTCGTTGAGCGCGCTCGGCCGGACGCTCAGCCGCAATCTCTAGATCCGCAGCACCGTCGTCTCGACCACGGGCCGGCGGCCCCAGATGCGCTGGCTGGCCTTCTTCACGGCCCGCGACATGGCGGCCTCGACGGCTTCGTCGTTGTCGGACTGGTCGCCCTTGAGGCGTTTGAGCGCGTTTTCCGCCTCGTCGGCCAGGTCGTCGAGCACGTCGTCGAGGTGGTCTTCGCTGTTGGTCGGCAGGCCCAGGGCCCTCACCTGCGGTCCCGAGACGATCTGGCCGCGACCGTCCAGCGCGACGGTGACCATCAGGATGCCGTTGAAGGCGGCGTGGCGGCGCTCGCGCAGGGCGTCGCCGTTCTCGGGCGTCAGCATGCCGCCGTCGACATAGAGCCGGCCGGCGTGGACCTCGTCGATGATCATCGCGCGACCGGGGGCCAGCCGGACCATGTCGCCGTTGCGCGGGGTCACCTGCTGCGGCACCTGCAGGTCGCGGGCGAAGGCGGCGTGTTCCAGCAGGTGGCGGCGCTCGCCGTGGGTCGGCACCGAGATCTCCGGCCGCGCCCAGCGGTACATCTCGGCCAGCTCATCGCGGCAGGGATGGCCGGAGACGTGGATGCCGGGGTGGTCGCGCTCGGTGTAGAGGCGCACGCCGCGGTCGGCGAGCTTGTCCTGCAGGTTGCGGATCGGGATCTCGTTGCCGGGGATCACCCGGCTGGAGAAGACGCAAGAATCGCCGCCGCCCAGGGTCACGTGCGGGTGGGTGCCCTCGGCGATCCGCGACAGGGCCGCGCGGCCCTCTCCCTGGCTGCCGGTGCAGAGGTAGAGCACCTTGTCCCCGGGATATTTTTTGGCCTCATGGTCGTCAAGGAAGGGCGCCAAGCCCTCCATCAGCCCTACCGACTTGGCGGCGCTGGACATCCGGTGCATCGAGCGGCCGACCAGGCAGACGCGCCGGCCGTTGGCCTGGGCGGCGCGGCAGATGGAGTCCATCCGCGCCACGTTGGAGGCGAAACAGGCCACTGCCACCTTGCCCTTCAGGCTGCCGATCAGTGGGATCAGGGTGTCGCGGACCTCGGATTCGGAGCCCGCGTGGCCGTCGACGAAGACGTTGGTGGAATCGCAGACCATGGCCAGCACGCCCTCATCGCCGAGCCGGCGGATCGCTCCCTCGTCGGTGACGCCGCCCAGCAGCGGGTCGGGATCGATCTTCCAGTCGCCGGTGTGCAGGATGGTGCCGAGCGGGGTGCGGATCGCCAGGCCGTTGGGCTCGGGGATCGAGTGGGTCAGCGTGATCAGCTCCAGGCTGAAGGGCCCGAGCTCGACCGTCCCGCCCAGCGGCACGACGGTGATCTTCGCCTCGTCCAGCAGTCCCGCCTCGCGCAGCTTCTCGCGCAGGATGAAGGCGGTGAAGGGGGTGGCGTAGATCGGCGCCTTGAACCGCGGCCACAGCCAGGCCACCGCCCCTATATGATCCTCATGGGCGTGGGTCAGCACGATACCCAGCAGGCGGTGGGCGTTCTTCTCCATGAATGTCGGATCCGGCAGGATCACCTCGACCCCCGGCGTGGTCTGGTCGCCGAAGGTGATGCCCAGGTCCACCACGATCCACTTGCGGTCGTGCGGCGGCCCAAAGCCATAGAGGTTGAAGTTCATGCCGATCTCGTTGGACCCGCCGAGCGGCAGGAATACGAGTTCGTCGTCTTGAGATTGTTTCGCCATTTACGCCTTCGCCGTATTCCGGCGGTAGATTTCTAACATGCCCCGGATGGTCAGGTCGGGATCGAAGTGGTCGATGGCGCTGGTCGCGCCGTGGAATAGCGAGGCGACGCCGCCGGTGCCGACCACCGTCATTGGCTTGCCCCACTCGGCCTTGATC
>NZ_JANMBF010000031.1:0-7772 GCF_031360265.1 Phenylobacterium sp. | reverse complement strand
GGGCGGCGTGCGCGACGAGGCCGAGATTCGCGGCCACCGCAGGACCTACATCGGCTCCATGCCCGGCAAGATCATCCAGTCGATGAAGAAGGCTAAGTCGACCAACGCCTTCTTCCTGTTGGACGAGATCGACAAGATGGGCTCCGATTGGCGCGGCGACCCGTCCTCAGCCCTGCTCGAGGTGCTGGACCCGGCGCAGAATTCGACCTTCGCTGACCACTATCTGGAGGTCGACTACGACCTCTCGCCGGTGATGTTTGTCACCACCGCCAACAGCCTCAACATGCCCCAGCCTCTGCTGGACCGCATGGAGATCATCCGCATCCCCGGCTACACCGAGGATGAGAAGCTGGAGATCGCCAAGCGGCACATCCTGGCCAAGCTGACCAAGGACCACGGGCTGAAGCCGGAGGAGTTTGTCGTCCCGGACGCCGCCATCCGCGACCTGATCCGCTACTACACCCGTGAATCCGGGGTCCGCTCGCTCGAACGGGAGCTGGGTAACCTGGCCCGCAAGACCGTCCGCGACCTGATGCGCGAGAAGCTGCTGACCATCACCATCGATGACGAGCGGCTGGCCAAATACGCCGGCACCCGCAAGTTCAAGTACGGCGAGATGGACGCCGAGGACCAGGTCGGGATCATCACCGGTCTCGCCTACACCGACTTCGGCGGCGACATCCTGACCATCGAGGCGGTCAAGATGCCCGGCAAGGGCCGCATGACGGTCACCGGCAACCTGAAGGACGTGATGAAGGAATCGATCTCGGCGGCGAACAGCTATGTTCGCAGCCGGGCCACCAAGTTCGGCCTGGAGCCGCCGAGTTTCGAGCGAACCGACGTGCACATCCACGTTCCCGACGGGGCGACCCCGAAGGACGGACCGTCGGCCGGCGCGGCCATGGCTACGGCGATTGTCTCGGTCTTGACCGGCATCCCGATCCGCAAGGAGATCGCCATGACCGGCGAGGTCACCCTGCGCGGCCGGGTCACCGCCATCGGCGGGTTGAAGGAAAAACTGCTGGCGGCCCTGCGATCGGGGGTCAAGACGGTGCTGATCCCGCTGGAGAACGAGAAGGATCTCGCCGATATCCCCGAGAGCGTGAAACTGGGGATGCGGATCATCCCGGTCTCCACCATGGACGAGGTGCTGGCCCACGCCCTGACCCGCGCGCCGGTGGCGATCGAATGGTCGGAGGCTGACGCGCCGCCGATCTCCGTTGCGGACGAAACCGACGCCGAGGCGATGCTGACGCACTGAACCTGGATCACTTCTGTGACATTGGCGCGGCGCGGGGTCATTCCCGCGCCGCTGCCGTTTGACGCCGCCGCCCCGGCAGGCGTTAATTCGCCGCCGGTGGGGGAAGGCTCGGGGACCCTCCGTCCGGACACAAGAAGACTGGGCTGGGAGAGCGCATATGACGAAGGCCGAACTCGTCGCGGCAATGGCCGACAAGTCGGGCCTGAATCGGTCGCAGGCCAAGGCGGCGCTCGACGCCTTCATTTCTTCGGTCGCCACGGCGTTGAAGTCGGGCCACGAAGTCCGCGTCGTTGGGTTCGGCAGTTTTCTTCCCGTCCGCCGACCCGCCGGGACCGGGCGCAATCCGCGCACAGGCGCCGCCGTGGCGCTCAAGGCCTCGCAGACCTGCCGGTTCAAAGTCGGCGACGCGCTGAAGAGCGCGCTCAACGATTGATCGGACTTCCCGCCGTTCCGATGTCGCCAACGTCGCGGATGGACGCTTCAGGCCGCCGCTCACCTGGTCTAGAAGCTGGTGCGAGGGCGGCTAGCTCAGCTGGTCAGAGCATCTCGTTTACACCGAGAGGGTCGGGGGTTCGAACCCCTCGCCGCCCACCAGCCTTCGCCCGCCCGCGGGCTACGGCTCGGCAAGCCGTTCGACTGCTGCGAGATGAGGTCAAGTGATCAGGTTGGCGCTGGTGTTGGGGATGGCAGCAAGGATGGCCCACGCCGAGCCCGCCTCCCTGGTCGATTACATGCGCCAGACGGATCACACCGCCGACGCGGTCGTCGCCTATGGCCCCGCGCCGTCGCAGGTCACCGAGTTGTTTCTGCCAAAAGTACGTGGCCCGCATCCCGTCGTCATCCTGCTGCACGGCGGATGCTTCCTGCAGCAGTACGAGGGGTTCGCCCAGACCAGCGCGCTTGCCGCCGACCTCGCAGGCCGAGGCTACGCCGTCTGGAACGTCGAATACCGCAAGCTGGGCGAACCCGGGGCGGGCTACCCCGGGACCTTCCAGGACGTCGGCGCGGCCGTCGACCGGCTGCGCGCCGAGGCGCCTAAGTATCACCTCGATCTGGGGCGCGTGGTCGCCATCGGGCACTCAGCGGGCGGGCACCTGGCGCTCTGGGCGGCCAGCCGCGGACGACTGCCGGCCGACAGCGCGCTGCATGTCGCCGATCCGCTGAAGATCGGCGCGGTGATCAGCCTGGCGGGGATCGGCGACCTTGCCGGGCAGGGGAAGGTCTTCGCGCTGCCCTGCGGCGACGACACGCTCGACCGCCTGCTGGATACCGCCCACCGCAAGGCGCCCTACGCCGACACCTCGCCCGCCGAGCTGCTCCCGACCGGCGCCAAGGTGGTGATGGTCCACGGGGTGTTCGATCCGGTCATGCCGCCCTACACCGGCCGCGACTATGTGCTGAAGGTCCAAGCCGCGGGTGACAAGGCCGAGGTCGTCACCATCGCCGACGCCGCCCACTTCGACCTGGTGATCCCGACCACGCGGGCCTGGACGCAGATCGTGGCGATTCTCGAACGCGAAATGAAGGCCCTGTCACGCTGAGCACGCGCCGGCTTCCATCGACATGAGCTTTCGTGCCTAACTCACCGCGCCCGGAGAGGATTGCATGACCGCCGTGACCGCAGACGCCGACGATCGATGGTTCATGGGCCACCCAAAGGGCCTAGCCTACCTCGCCTTCACCGAGGCGTGGGAGCGGTTCTCCTATTACGGCATGCAGACCCTGCTGGTGCTCTACATGGTCCACCAGCTGCTGCTGCCCGGACATGTGGAGCATGTGGCGGGTCTGGCCCAGAGCCGCGGCATCTTCGACGCTCTCTACGGCCACGGCCAGGTGCTGTCGGTCACGAAGTTGGCCTCGGCAATCTTCGGCTTCTACGCCAGCACGGTCTATCTGACCCCGATCCTGGGCGGCATCCTGGCGGACCGGCTTCTGGGTCGGACCGCCACCATCATCCTTGGCGCCTGCCTGATGGCGCTAGGCCACTTCCTGATGGCCTTCGATGTGTCGTTCCTGATCGCCCTGGTCTGCCTGATGCTGGGGGCCGGCTGCCTGAAGGGCAATCTGGCGACCCAGGTGGGCTCGCTCTACAAGGCCGGCGACAATCGCCGCGCCGACGCCTTCCAGATCTACTATCTGGGCATCAACGCCGGGGTGATCTTCGGCCCGATGATCACCGGCACCCTGGGCCAGAAGATCGCCTGGCACTATGGTTTCGCGGCCGCCGGCATCGGCATGCTGATCTCGCTGGTGATCTATCTGGCCGGCCGCAAACACCTGCCGCTGGACGCGCCGCGCGGAGCCGCGGCGCGGGCGCGCGGCAAGACCCTCGCGGGGCCGCTTTCCAAGCGTGACGTCTCCGCGATCATCCTCCTCGTTCTGCTGCTGCCGGTGCTGGCGGTGTCGATCGTCGGCAACAACCAGATCTTCAACGGCTATCTGCTCTGGGCCGAGAAGAGCGCCGACCTGCACCTGTTCGGCATTCCGATCCTGACGACCTGGCTGGTGTCGGTGGATTCGATCGTCTCGGTGGCGACGTTGGCCTTGATGGTCTGGTTCTGGCGCGTGTGGGCCAAGCGGTTCCCGGAGCCCGATGAACTTGGCAAGATCACCATCGGTTGCTTCTTCGCCGCCGCGGGCGTGGCGTGCCTGGCGATCGGCTCGATGATCGGCGCGCAAACCGGCCAGAAGGTGAGCTTCGGCTGGCTGCTGGCCTTCCACCTGCTGAACGACATCGGCTTCGCCAACGTCCTGCCTGTCGGCCTGGCGCTCTACGTGCGCTCGGCGCCCAAGGCGATCACCGGGTTCATCGTCGGCCTCTACTACCTGCATCTGTGGGGCGGAAATACGTTGGTGGGCTGGCTGGGGGGTCTCCTGGAAGACATGCCCGCGTCGCGGTTCTGGTTCATGCACGCCGCCCTGGTGGGCGGGGCGGGGGTGGTGTTCTTCTTCGTCAGGCTGCTGTTCGGCCGCCTGCTGCTGGGCCAGCCGGCCCAGCCCGACATCGTCGCCGCTGACGCCGGCGAGACGCCGTAGCGCGCTCCATGCTTTATCGCCCGCTGGGCGCGACCGGCCTGAGCGTCTCCGAGATCGGCTTCGGCGCGGCCAGCTGGTGGGGCAAGCCGCGGTTCGCAGAGGCCGAGGCGGTTCGCCTGGTCCACGCCGCCCTGGACGGCGGGGTGACCTTTTTCGATACGGGGTCCAGCTATTGCGGCGGCCACGCCGAGCCGCGCCTGGGCCGGGCCCTGAGGGGTCGCGACGCCGCCCAGCTGGCGGTCGCCACCAAGGCGGGGACGTTCACCCAAGGCGGGCGGATCCGCCGGGACTTCTCGCCCGGGGCCATCGTGGCCAGCGCCGAACGCAGCCTGCGAAACCTGGGCCTCGAGGTCTTGCCGCTGTTGCAACTTCACGGCCCTGGCGCAGATGACCTCACCGAGGCCCTGCTGTCGACGCTGCGAAGCCTCAAGGCCCGGGGGCTGGTGCGAGCAATTGGCGTCAACAGCTTTGATCCCGCCGTGATCGATCGCGCTATCGCGCTGGCCGAAGTCGACGTGGTGATGGTCGACTACAACGTGCTGCGCCAGGACCGCGAACCGCTGATCGCCAGGGCCGCGGCGGCCGGGAAGGGGGTCCTGGCCGGGATGCCGCTGGCCATGGGTCACACCCGCCTGCAGATCGCCAGGATCGGCAGCCCCCGCGACCTCTGGTACGCCGCCCGTGGCCTCGTCCGGCACCGGCGCGAGGTCCATGAGGGGCTAAGCTACAGGTTCCTGCACCAGGCGCCCGAAATGACCGGGTCGCAGGCCGCCCTGGCCTTCGTACTTGCCAATCCGAGTGTGGCCTGCGCCGTCGTCGGCACGACCCGGATGGGGCATCTCGCGGAAAACCTCGCGGCGTCAGGCCTGGCTCTGCCGGAAGCCCTGAGACTTCGGATCCGCGCCGCCGGCTTGACGCAAAGTCAGGGATGACACCCGCCGGGGCGGGAGGCATTGTGCCGCGCAACGACAATATGGCGGGAGACGATCATGGCCGACAACGACCTTGAGCTCGATGTGGCGCTCCGCGACGCCCACCTGCCGGCGCTGATCGCTGCCCTGGTGCACATGACCGGCGACGCGGGCTGGCTGCGCCCGGAGTGGGCGCCGGTCTACATGCCGCTGTCGCGTGGCGAGACCGGCCTGTCGCCGGAGGTCGAAGCCGATATCCGCGTCAGGGCCAGGGCGGCGATCCAGGACTATGCGGCGGCGGGCTCGCCCCGGATGCCCAGCCCCGACACCCCGACACTGCGGCGGATGATGGACTTCGTCGGCGGCGAGGCGATCCCGGAAGGCTACGCCGACTTCCTGATCGATGAGCTGGCGATCTCGGGTGTGTCCAGCAAGGATCCGCAGTTTGAACAGCCCCAGCTGAAGACCGCCGCCCGCCGGCTGAAAGTGCTGGTGATCGGCGCCGGCATGTCAGGGCTGCTGACCGGCATCCGCCTGTCGCAGGCCGGGATCCCGTTCGAGATCGTGGAGTCGAACTCAGATGTGGGCGGGACCTGGCTGGTCAACACCTATCCGGGCTGTCGGGTGGACAACTCCAACCACATGTACAGCTACTCCTTCGAGCCCAACCACGGCTGGCCGCAGCACTTCTCGCCCCAGCCGGAGCTGCTGAAGTATTTCCGTGGCGTCGCGACCAAATACGACCTGAAAAAGCACATCCGCTTCGACACCCGCGTCGAGGGTCTCATCTGGGACGAGGCGCGGTCGCTCTGGCGCGCGGCCCTCAAGGGCAAGGACGGCAAGACGGAATTCGTCGAGGCCAACGCCGTCGTCACCGCCGTCGGCCAGCTCAACACCCCGCGCATTCCGAACATCGAGGGCGTCGGCGCCTTCGAGGGGCCGGCCTTTCACTCGGCGGAATGGCGCCACGACGTGGACCTGACCGGCAAGCGGGTCGCGGTGATCGGCACCGGCGCCTCGGCCTATCAGTTCGTGCCGGAGATCGCGCCGAAGGTGGCGAGCCTGAAGGTCTTCCAGCGCACGCCGCCCTGGGGCCTGCCGGTGCCGCACTACCACGACGACGTTCCCGCGGGGATGAAGTGGCTGCTGGAGCACATCCCCTACTATGCCAAATGGTACCGCTTCTGGCTGCTATGGACGACCACCGAGGGCTTCCTGCCGATGGTCAAGGCCGACGAGGGCTGGAATGGCCCGACGACCGCGGTCGGGGCGGAGAACCTCGGACTGCGCGAGATGGCCGCCGCGGCGCTGGCCGCCCAGGTCGAGGACCGCCCGGATCTGCTGCCCAATGTCGTGCCCACCTATCCGGTGGGCGGCAAGCGCGCGGTGCTGGACAATGGGGTCTGGCTTGGCGCGCTCAAGCGACCGAACGTCGAGCTGGTTACCGAAGCGATCATCAAGGTCACGCCGAAGGGCGTCGTCACCGCTGACGGGGTGGAGCATGAGGTCGATGTGCTGATCTATGGCACCGGCTTCACCGCCTCGAAGTTCCTGTCGGGGCTCAAGTTGACGGGCCGCGGTGGCCGCGACCTGCATGAGGCCTGGGCGGGCGACGCGCGCGCCTATCTGGGCGTGACCACGCCGGGATTCCCCAATTTCTTTATGATCTACGGACCCAACACCAACATCGTGGTCAACGGCTCAATCATCTTCTTTTCCGAATGCGCCGTGCGTTACATTATCGGATGCCTTCGCCTGCTGGCGGAAACCGGCGCCCCGGCGATGGAAGTCAAGCGCGACGTCCATGACGCCTTCAACGTCCGGGTGGACCAGGCCAACAAGGGCTGGGCCTGGGGCTCGCCGAACGTCACCAGCTGGTACAAGAACGAGTTCGGCCGGGTCAGCCAGAACTGGCCCTTCGGCCTGATCGACTACTGGCGCGCAACGCTGGCGCCCGATCCGGAGGATTTCGTGCTGACCCGGCAGTCTCAGCCGGTGGCCTGAGGAGAAAACCGATGAGCGACATCACAGGCGGCTGCGCCTGCGGCAAGGTGCGGTTCAAGGTCACCGCCCCGTTCATGGGGATGGCGGTCTGCCATTGCACGGATTGCCAGAAGGCGTCCGGCGGCGGAGCGGTGTATGTCGCCATCGCGGCGAAGGACAGCGTGGTGGTCACTCAAGGCTCGCCCAGGGTGTACACCTGCCAGAGCGACAGCGGCCAGGACGTCGGTCGCGCCTTCTGCGCCGATTGTGGCTCACCGCTCTATTCCTTACTGGGGCCGGGGCTGCCGATCACGCCGGTCAAGGTCGGGGCGCTGGACGATGCATCCGTCCTGACGCCCAGCATGCACCTCTACACAGACTCCGCGCCCCCCTGGCATCTGATGCACGACAGTATCCCGCACTTTCCCAAGGCGCCGCCCGCCGGCGGGCCACCCTCCTAGAGTCGCGTCCGGATGAAGACCGAGGATATCGAATATCATGCCGACGGCGCCCGGCTGGTCGGCCATCTGATCGTCGATGAGACCCACGCCGGCCGGCGGCCGGGGGTCCTGGTCGCGCCC
>NZ_JANMBF010000106.1:0-14471 GCF_031360265.1 Phenylobacterium sp. | reverse complement strand
CCGAACTGCGCCAGGCGTGACCGCCGCTGGGATTCCGACGCCTGGGGCAGGGCGCGACGGATGATTTCCAGCGGCGTGTCGGACGGATCCATGGCTTCGATCTGGTGCTGGTGGAACCAGCCGACCCGCAGCCGCTGGCTGCGGTGCAGATGTCCGTGCTCGACGCTCAGCGCGCCGGCCACCAGCTTGGCGAAGGTCGACTTGCCGGCGCCATTGACCCCCAGCAGGCCGATCCGGTCGTCGATATCCAGTCGCAGGTTCAGCTTCTTCAGGATCGGCGGACCGCCGTAGCCGACATCTGCCCCCTCCAGGCGCAGCAAGGGCGGGGGCAGGGGACGCTCCGGCGACGGCAGGGTGAAGGGCGTCACCCGCTCTTCAATCACGTTGGAGACCGGCGGAAGCTTGGCGATCATCTTCAGGCGGGACTGCGCCTGGGTGGCCTTCGACGCCGTCGCGCGGAAGCGATCGACGAACGACTGCATATGGGCGCGCTTGGCCTCGATCTTGGTGCGCATGGCCTCCTGCAGGCGCAGTTTCTCGGTGACCTGATTTTCAAAACTGTCGTAGCCGCCGACGTAAAGGTCGAGCTTGCCGTCTTTCAGGTGGAGGATGTGGTCCACTGAGTTGTTGAGCAGCTCGCGATCATGGCTGATGACCATGGCGGTGTGCGGATATTTCTGCAGCCGCGCCTCGAGCCACAGCGCCCCTTCCAGGTCAAGATAGTTGGTCGGCTCGTCCAGCAGCAGCAGGTCAGGGGCGGCGAACAGCGAGGCGGCAAGCGCCACCCGCATCCGCCAGCCGCCGGAGAATTCCGCCATCGGCCGGGCCAGGTCGGCGTTGGAGAAGCCGAGACCCGCCAGGATCTCCGCGGCGCGGGACGGCGCGCGATCAGCGTCGATCTCGATCAGGCGCGTATAGATGTCGCCCAGGTCCTCGGGCTCGGCGGTTTCCAACCTGTCCAGCAGCTCGGCGCGCTCAAGGTCGGCGGCCAGCACCGTCTCCAGCAGGGGTATCGCGGTCGCCGGATGTTCCTGGTCGACCGAGCCGATGCGGGCGTTACGCGGCAGGCCGATCTCGCCAGAGCCCAGGACCAGCTGGTTGAGGATCAGCTTGAACAGCGTGGACTTGCCCACCCCATTGCGCCCCACCAGCCCGACCTTGGCGTCCTTGGGCAGGCTGACGGTCGCCTGGTCGAAGAACCGGCGGCCCCAGGCGTCGAAGACGAGATCTTTGATCTGCAGCATTTCAGAGGTTCGCGAACAGGGCGCGGACCAGCGTGCGCCGGACCTGCGGAGGAAGGGAGGGGTCAGGGATGAAGCGCCGCGCCGCCTGACCGGGCGGTTGCATAGCAGACTGCTTGGACCGCGTCATGCCTTGGCGATCGAGGGTTGGGCGGGTATAGAGCCCGCCACCTTGCGGCGTGGCCGCGGGATTCATGCCCGTTCAGAGACCCAAAAGCACATCATGACCGAACGCACCTTCTCGATCATCAAGCCCGACGCGACCCGGCGGAACCTTACCGGCAAGGTCAACGCGGTGATCAAAGACGCCGGCCTGCGGATCGTCGCCCAGCGCCGTATCCGCATGACCGAGGCCCAGGCCAAGAAATTCTACGAGGTCCATGCCGCACGCCCGTTCTATGGCGAACTGGTGGAGTTCATGATGAGCGCGCCGGTCGTCGTCCAGGTGCTGGAAGGCCCCGACGCCGTGGCGAAGTACCGCGAGGTCATGGGCGCCACCAACCCCGCCGACGCGGCGGACGGTACGATCCGCAAGCTGTTTGCCGAGAGTGTCGGCGAGAACTCGGTGCACGGGTCCGACAGCGCCGAGAACGCCGCCCTGGAAATCGCCCAGTTTTTTGATGAAAGCGACATTGTTGGCTGATATCCGGCAACTGAAGTCCGCCCGGCGAGGTTCTCCTCGTCAGAAATCCACTCCATTACGAAAGTTGCGATGAGAGAAGCCAAGATCGGGGGGTTCAGCGAACGCCTGACCTCCCAAGCCGAAGCCCGCAAGGCTCTGCTCGAGAAATTCAAGCCGAAACCCACCGTCCAGCCCGAGGTTTTCGAGACCCGCGCGCAGCGCAAAGCCCGCGAGATTGAAGAGGTTCGCGCCAAACGGGCGGCGGACAAGGAAGCGGCCATCGCGCGCGCCGCCGCCGCCGTTGAAGCGGCCCGCGAGGCGCTGCTCAACAACGAAGAGGCTCAGCTCGAGCTGAAGCGCCAGGATCGCAAGGACCGCAAGGCGCAGGCCAAGTCCGAAGCCCGCGCCAAGCGCGAAGCCAAGTCCGCGCAGCGCCGCAACTAAAGTTCGACAGGCCGCCCGTGCGGGGTGCGCCGGTAGGCCGCTTCCCATTCGTCCTTGCGATCCGCCAGCGCCGAGGCGGCGGCGAGGTTCTTCGACGTCACGAGCCCCTCCAGCGTCGCCAGCCAGTGCTCGTAATAGCGCGCGCCGTCGTCGTCAGGGGCGACCCGTCTCAGGCGTTCGGAAAGCGCGCCGGCCCATTCCGTCCAGGTGAACGCGCCCTGCGCGTGAAGCTGCAGCGCGAGCGCGAAAGCCTGCGCCTGCCAGGGCTCGGCGAACACCGGCCCGTCCGCATCGCGCGGCAGTCGCGGCAGGGTCAGGGGATCAGGCGCGCTCAAGGTAGGGTTCCCACAGGTCCAGACGGACGCTGTCGCGGGGATTGGCGGCGTCGCCCCAGAGCTCTCTCGCCTGGAACCGCACGGTGTAGAGCGGCCTGGGGTCCTCGCCCTGTCCATGAGCGTGGGAGTCCGGGAAGACATGGGCGCCCCGCTGGGCCATGATCACGCCCATCCGGCCGCGGACGTAGCGGGGCAGGCGGGTGTGCCCTGGCGGGTTGAGATTGCGGGCGCGCACCGCTTCGCCCTCCGTGAACGATGGAGGCGCGGCCTCGCGGATGTAGGAGCCAGGGTGGGCGAATCGCGAGGCGACATCGGGGGCGAGGAGCCCTGGGGCGGCTTTCGCGGCGTCCGGCGCGGCGCGGCCGGACGCCAGCTCCGCCGGGGTGACGAAACCGTGGGCGACCAGGAGCTCGCTCAGTCCGCGAAGCCACTTTTCATAGTAGCTCATCGCCAGATAGTCAGACCCCGGGATCTTCTCCCGCTGGTGGCGGCCTTCGTCGATGTTGCGCCGTGTGGGCGAGGCGACACTGAGCGCGTGCACCCGGCCCTCCCAGGCGAAATGGAACACCGGCTCGTCGGCCTCCGGGGCCACCCGACCCAGGTTCTCCATGCCGCCCATGTCGTGGACGCCGTTCACAGCCGAGCCGTCCCGATCATGCCGTCACGGGTGACCAGGGCGGCGAGTGCGTCCTCGGTCAGCCCCTCGGTCCCGGCCGGCCGTTCCGGCAGCACGAGGTAGCGAATCTCGGCGGTTGAATCCCAGACCCGGACCTCGATCTCGTCAGGAAGTCTCGTCCCGAACTCAGCGATCACGCCCCGGGGATCGATCACGGCGCGGGAGCGGTAGGGGGCGGACTTGTACCAGACCGGCGGCAGCCCCAGCACGGGCCAGGGGTAGCAGGAGCAAAGCGTGCAGACGACGAGGTTGTGGACGCCCGGGTCATTCTCCACCACGACCATGTGGTCGCCCTGGCCGCCGGAGTAGCCCAGCTCGGCGATGGCCGAGGTCGCATCGGCCATCAGGCGCGATTTGTAGGCGACATCGGTCCAGGCGCGAGCCACCACGCGGGCGCCGTTGCGGGGTCCGACCCGGTGTTCGAAGTGGTCGACGATGGCGTCCAGCGCGGCCGGATCGACAAGGCCCTTTTCGACCAGCAGGGATTCCAGCGCCTTCACCCGCAGCTCCATCTCCCCAGGCGGCTCCTGCCCGTGGTCGTGCCCTTGGTCGTCGTGATCGTGCGCCATCGCGCCAAAATGACCCAGACGCGGGCAAAGGTGAAGCGCCGGCAGGTGACCGCCGGGCGATCGCCTGCCATTGTCCAGGTCACGGAGGGCTTCGCGCCATGACAACGCCCCACCTGATCTACTTCTCCGACCCGATGTGTTCGTGGTGCTATGGGTTCTCGCCGGTGATCGAGGATATCCGTCGCCAGTTTGGCCCCGCCCTGCCTGTTCGTGTGGTGATGGGCGGCCTGCGCCCGGGGACCGAAACGCCGATGACACCGGAGGCCAAGCTCGATCTCGCCGACCATTGGACCCATGTCCACCAGGCCACAGGCTTGCCGTTCGACGGGTCTGGCATGGCCAGACCGGGGTTCGCCTACGACACCGACCCGGCGGCGCGAGCGGTGGTGGTCGCCCGCCGCGACAGCGAGGAACTGGCCGTCGCCTACCTCGCCCGCGCTCAGCGCGCCTTCTACGGCGAGGGCCGCGACGTAACGACCGCCGAGGTGCTGGCCGATATCGCCGAGGAAATCGGCCTTGACCGCGCGCCGTTCTTGTCAAGCTGGGCCAGCGAGGCCGCCAAGTCGGAGACCTGGCGCGACTACGCGATCTCGCAACGCGCCGGAGTCACTGGCTTCCCGACCCTGGTCGCCGGGCCCAACGAAGATGGGGTCTACGGGGTCGTCACCCGCGGATATGCCTCGGCCGATCAGGTGCTGGGAGTGTTGAAGGACTGGCTGGCGCGGATCGCCGCCTGATCGTTGCGCGGTACGGGCCCTTCGCGGTCCTTCAGCTCGACGCCCGTAAACCCCAGCCGCCGCGCTTCGGCGAGCAGCCAGGCGATCTTGTCCGCGGCCTGCCCGGGCGAAAGGCCGCCGGGGTCGCGGATGTTCGAGACGCAGTTGCGCTCACTGTCGCGTCGGCCGGGCTTCGGGTCGAAGGTGATGTAAGCTCCGAGACTGTCGGCGGCGCTTAGGCCAGGTCGCTCGCCGATCAGCACCACGACGAGCCGAGCGCCCAGCGCCGCACCGATCGGGTCGCCGATCGCCACCCGCCCCAGGTGCGCGATCACCACAGGGGCGATCCGCCAGCCGGTCAACCGGGCTCCGAGCGCGGCGACGACCGCCGCGGCATGGGCATGGACCGCCAGGGCTGAGAGTCCGTCGGCGATGATGATCGCCAGGTCGTGTTCGCCGCGGGGCAGGGCGGGACTGTCGGGTCCCGGCCGACGGCCGAGATCCGGGTTCATCAGATAGGCGGCGCGGTCAGCGGCGACGCTGCGGACAACCAGCACCTCGCCTGCCAGCGCGTCGCGCACCCGCGGGACATCCAGGCCCGCGTGGACGGCGTCGCGCGCCCGTGCGTGGGCCAACTGGAAGGCCAGCATCGGGGCGGTGGGAAGACCCTGTCCGGCCCGTCCGAGCGCCACGCGGGCAGGCGTCGCGGCGCGCAGAGCGGCGAAAGGATCGCGCGCCGGGGTGTCACCCACGACCCAAATGCTCCAGCAGCAGGCGCTGTGCGCTTGCCGATGCGCCAACCTCGACCATGCGGCCGGCGCCGTCCATCAGGCCGATGCCCTCGAGCCAGGCTTCAAACTCCGGGGCCGGCCGCAGGCCCAGCACCTCGCGCAGATAGAGGGCGTCGTGGAAGCTGGTGCTCTGGTAGTTGAGCATCACGTCGTCGGCGCCGGGCACGCCCATGACGAAATTCACGCCGGCGACGCCCAGCAGAGTGAGGAGGTCATCCATGTCGTCCTGATCGGCGGCGGCATGGTTTGTGTAGCAGACGTCCACCCCCATCGGCAGGCCCATGAGCTTGCCGCAGAAGTGGTCTTCCAGACCGGCGCGTGTGATCTGTTTGCCGTCATAGAGGTACTCAGGTCCGATGAATCCGACGACGGTATTGACCAGCAACGGTCGGAACACGCGCGCGACCGCGTAGGCCCGCGCCTCGAGGGTCTGCTGGTCCACCCCATGATGGGCCCCGGCGGAGAACGCTGAGCCCTGGCCGGTCTCGAAATACATGACGTTGTCGCTGTGCGGATTGCGGCCCAGCGCCAGGGTGGCGTCATGCGCTTCGCGCAACAGCGCCAGGTCCACGCCGAACCCACGGTTGGCGGCTTGCGTCCCGGCGATAGACTGGAAGGTCAGATCGACGGGCGCCCCCAGTTCGATCAGCTCCAGGGTGTTGGTGAGGTGCGTCAGGACACAGCTTTGGGTGGGAATCCCCAGGCGCAGACGCAGGTCATCGACCAGGTCGAGCAGCGTGCGGGCCGTGGCGAGGTTGTCGCTCGCCGGATTGATCCCGATCACCGCATCGCCGCAGCCCATTAACAGGCCATCGAGGATCGAGGCCGCCACGCCGAGGGGATCGTCCGTGGCGTGGTTGGGCTGCAGGCGCACCGCCAGGCGCCCCGGCGCGCCCAGGGTTGTCCGAAAGGCGCTGCGGACCGTGATTTTCCGCGCCACCGCGATCAGGTCCTGATTGCGCATCAGTTTGCAGACCGCCGCCGCCATCTCCGGTGTGACGCCCGATGCGATGGCGCTGAGACGCGGCGCATCCGTCTGGTTCGACAGCAGCCATTCGCGAAAGGCTCCGACCGTCAGGTGGGAAATCTCGCCGAAGGCCGCGCGATCATGGGTGTCGACAATGAGGCGTGTGACCTCGTCGTCCTCGTAGGGGATCAGCAGATCCTCCAGAAAAGACGTGAGGGGCAGGTCGGCCAGACCATAGCGCGCAGCAATGCGCGCCTCGGCGCTGGCGGCGCCAAGTCCGGCGAGCTGATCGCCCGAGCGAAACGGCGTTGCCGCCGCCATCAGCGCCTTCAAGTCAGGGAAGCTATGGCGCGTGCCGGCCAAGTCCGTGACGTACACGGCTACCCCGGCTCCCGTCCGCCAGGACCAGCCTGGCGGGAGAAGTAGAGCCCGGCGAGGCTGGTCAGCACGGCGCCGACGATACTTGTGGCGTAGGCGCTGAGGATGAAGAACTGCAGCCAGTCCAGCTTGACGGCTCCGAAATTGCGCCAGACCACTAGGGTCGCGCTGCCCACGTAGCCGTAGGCGTCGGCGACATAAATCAGGAAGCCGGCCGTCGCGACACGACCGCTGAAGGCGATCAATCGGTCGAACAGCACGGCGTTGAACGGCGTGTAGGCCAGATAGAGCCCCGCGCCGACCAGGATCATCCAGGGCAGAGGTGCGATCAGGTGCGCCTGGAAGGCCCAGGTCGCCAGGCCCAGCAAGACGTAACCCCCGACGACGATGCCATGGACCACCAGCAGCGCGCGGCGATTGTCGCGGACCGTCATCACCGCGGCGAGGGCGATCAGAGAGATGGCCGCCACCGGCAGTTCACTGGCTGAGAAGATCCCCGCGACCTTGCCATAGCCGAGCGCCGTCCAGACCTCGGCCGAGAAGTTGTCGCGGAAATCGCGGAAGGCGGTCAGCAGAACGTAGGACACCACCAGCAGGATGATCCCGGGCGCGTAGGCAGCGAGGAACACACGCCGCTCGGCCGCGTCCATCGGCGCGCGTCTGACCCGCGCCGTCTCGTCCGCCGCGTCCGGATGCGATAGCTGGCTGAGGATCCACACCGACAGGAAGAGCAGTGGGAACACCACGACGCCGGCGGTCGCGGGCATCCAGAACCGGTCCACGTGAACCGAGAGCAGCCAGGCGCCGAGCGACTTCACCACGCCCGAGGAGACAATGAAGCTGGTGCAGAGGATCGCGCCCAGCACCTCGGAGACGCGCCGGCCTTCCATATAGCCGAACACCAGGCCCCAGATCATGCCCAGTGGCAGGCCGTTGAAGAAGAACGCCGCCACGTTCCAGGGCGCGGGCAGAACTGCGAAGGCCACGAGGGCCAGCCAGGCCATCCCGATCAGCGCCAGGATCGCGCCGGCGCGGCCCGCCGGGCTGATTTCCGATACGAACTTGACACCGATGAGCTTGGATAGCGCGTAGCCAAACACCTGTGCCAGCACCAGGGCGACCTTGAAATCCAGCGCGAAATGCCAGCCCGGCACAGCCTCGAAGGTCGCCGCCGCGAAGGGTTTGCGGAAGGCGTACATCGAGAAATAGGCGCAGAATCCCGCCAGTCCGGCGACGGCGGTGAAGATGACAGGGTTGGCGCGCGTCAAGGCCTGTCGCAGACGGCTTTCCATTGCGCTATTTCATTCGAGGCGGCGGCGCGGCGCCCAGGACCATCATCAGCTTGGTCAGCAGGTACAGTCGGGGCGTCACCGAACTGAGCACCAGGAACTCGGTGTCGGCATGGAAGCCGCCCGCCGCCGGACCCAGGCCGTCAAGCGCCGGAACGCCGGTCTCCGCGGCCAAAGCGGATTCGGAGGCGCCGCCATTGCCCCCGCGGCCGATCTTCAGGCCGAGGCCGGCGTAGATCGCCTCGGCGCGGTCGGCCAGGGCGTCGGTGCTGGCATTGTTGGGCAGAGGCGGGAAGGAGGGTTCGCGACTTACCACGACCTTGGTGTCTGGGATCGCAGTCGTTGCGGCGTTCTTTTCCATTATCGCCTGGACCTTCTCCAGGTCGGCCTTGTCGCGGACCCGGACGTTGATCTGGGCTGAGGCGTTCTGCGGGATGATGTTGGCCCGGGTTCCGGCGTCCATCACGGTCAGATTGGCGGTCAGGCCGTCGCCGCTCTTGGGGAAGACGTCATCGGCCTGGATCTGGTGGATAAGCTCCAGCGCGGCGTTGCGGCCCTCCTGCGGGGCGATTCCGGCGTGCGCCGCGCGGCCCTTCACGTCGATGTGGAAGGTGGCGCTGCCCTTGCGCCAGACAGTCAGCAGGTCGGGCCTGTCGCCGGGTTCCAGGTTGAGCTCGACGTCTGTGTCGCCCACCAGCTTTGCGATCAGGGCCCGTGTGCCCGGTGACCCTCGCTCTTCGGAGGTCTCGATCAGGAAGACGATCTGCTTGAAGTCCTTGAAGCCCAGATCGTGCAGGATCTTCAGGGCATAGATCCCCTCGACCACACCGCCCTTTTCGTCGGAAACGCCCGGTCCATAGGCGTTGTCTGCGTCCATGCGGAACGGGCGCGTGGCCGCCGTACCGTGACCGAAAACCGTGTCGATATGGCCGATCAACAGGATGCGGCCCTTGCCGGTCCCGGTCAGGGTCGCCATCGTGTTCTCCGGCAGACCCTCGGCCTCGGCCGGCACGCTTTCGATCCCAAAGCCCAGCGCCTTGAGGCGCGCGGTCAGGACAGCGGCGACTTTGCGCCCGCCGTCCACATCGCCGGTCCCGGAATCGATGTTGACGATCTGCTCCAGCAACCTGAGCTGTTCGGGTCTCGCGGCCTCCGCGGCAGCCAGCACCTGAAAGTCCTTGGCGAACGGCTTGCCCGCCGCCGCGCCGACGGGAAGGGCGATGGACGCCGCGGCGGCCGCCAGCGCGATGAGCCCGAATTTCATACTGTCTCCTTCAACCGATCCGGCGTCACCATGGCCTGCCGGCAGGCGCGATCAAGCCGAAACGTCCGCGCGGCGTCGGGTCACCTTGCGCCAGAGCCTGCGGCACGCGATATCGGAGCGGCGAACTGTCGGCAGGTTCGCGCGATTCCAAGAAGGACTTCCTCCCTATGCGTGACCCCGTCACCACCGCGCTGGGCCTCGTGCCGATGGTCGTCGAGCAGACGAGCCGGGGCGAGCGCGCCTACGACATCTTTTCCCGGCTGCTGAAGGACCGGATCATCTTCCTGGCGGGACCGGTGGAGGACGGCATGGCGGCGCTGATCTGCGCCCAGCTGCTCCACCTTGAGGCGGAAAACCCCAAGAAGGAAATCCAGATGTACATCAATTCGCCAGGTGGCGTGGTGACCTCTGGTCTGGCGATCTACGACACCATGCAATACATCAAGAGCCCGGTGATCACGCTCTGCCTGGGCATGGCCGCCTCGATGGGGTCGTTCCTGCTGATGGCCGGCGAGAAGGGCCAGCGCATCGCGCTGCCCAACTCCCGCATCATGGTCCACCAGCCCTCCGGCGGCTTCTCGGGCAAGGCTAGCGACATCGAGCGCCACGCCGAGGACATCATCAAGACCAAGCACCGGCTGAACGAACTCTACGCCAAGCACACCGGCCAGACGGTGGAGACCGTCGAGAGCGTCCTCGACCGCGACAGCTACATGACCGCCGAGGAAGCCAAGGCCTGGGGCATCGTCGACCACGTCTGGGAAAAGCGCGAAGTCGACGAAGCCTAGGGGTCCAGCCGTAGACGGGCGGCGTTCAGCAGCGCCGCCTGACCCTCCAGATCGGTCACCTCGATGCGTTGATCGGGGTCGCTGATATCGGCGAATATGCCCCTGGGGTCCTGGTGAAAGTGCAGGAACGACCGGCTCTTGCGGTAGAAAACCCCGCGTTTCTTCTCAATCAGGCCGGGCAGGGTCCTTAGCTGGACCAGAAGGTCCTCGACGCGATCCAGATCTGAGTCTCTGGCGTGCCTCATGGCGTCCCCTTGAACACCCGGTAGCCGCGAAGCTCGGCCATCGCCAGCATTTCGCGATCACCGCTGGTGTCGCCATAGGCCGCTCGGATCTCGACGTCCGCACCGAAGAGGGCTTTGAGGCGCACGACCTTCTCAGCGCCGCGGCAGTTGGGCGTCGCGAAGCCGCCGGCCACCCGATCCTGCGGGTCGAAAGCCAGTTCGGTGCCGATCAGGGCGTCGGCGCCCAGCCCCCGGGCGAAGGGCGCCACCAGCAGTTCGGGCGAAGCGGTGACGATCACCAGGCGCACAGGCTCGGCCCGCCAGCGCATCCAGGCGGCCACGGCGTCGGGGCGCAGCAGGCTGCGGGAGAACCGCTCGGCGAATTCGAGCGCCTCGGCCTCCAGCCGCTCGCGGGGCGTGTCCTTGAGGAATTCGCGCACGGCGGCCGCCTTCAAGCGCCCACGGTCACGATGGAACAGATAGGCGATCGCGGCCGGCGCCAGCCGCAGCATGCCCGCCGCATGCCGCCAGGTCCCGGCGCGCCACTTGAGGAAGGCCGTGAAGCTGTCGCGGGTCGTCAGCGTCCCGTCGAAATCGAACGCCACGACCGGTGGCTCTTGCGGCGTCGCCGACGATTGCTCGCTGAGCGCCGGCTGGTCTTGCGCCATTTCGGCCAAAATCCCATCTAGCTATGTGCGCCGCTCACGAATCGGGCGACGCGCCGCCAATTGTCGCGACGAGGCGGCAACGCTTGTGATCCCGGCCGGGATCGGGGATTGTCAAGACTTAGACAACCCGCGGCGCGTATTCTGCAGTGATAGGGCGGCGACGTCCGCGGGGCGACCCAGGCTGTCTTGGGCCCAGGGCCGCCTAGAGAGTGAGAACGGAATATGACAAAGGCCGCCAGCGGAGATTCAAAGAGCACGCTATATTGCTCTTTCTGCGGCAAGAGCCAGCATGAGGTCCGCAAGCTTATCGCGGGACCGACCGTGTTCATCTGTGATGAATGCGTCGAGCTGTGCATGGATATCATCCGCGAAGAACACAAGATCTCCTTCGTCAAATCGAAGGATGGCGTCCCGACGCCCAAGGAAATCCGCGAGGTCCTCGACGACTACGTGATCGGGCAGGAACATGCCAAGAAAGTTCTCTCGGTTGCTGTCCACAATCACTACAAGCGCCTCAATCACGCGACCAAGAACAACGACGTCGAGCTGGGCAAGGCCAACATCCTGCTGATCGGCCCGACGGGCACCGGCAAGACCCTGCTGGCCCAGACTCTGGCGCGAATCATCGACGTGCCCTTCACCGTCGCCGACGCCACGACGCTGACCGAGGCGGGCTATGTCGGCGAGGATGTCGAGAACATCATCCTGAAATTGCTTCAGGCCGCCGATTACAACGTCGAGCGTGCCCAGCGGGGCATCGTCTACATCGACGAGGTCGATAAGATCAGCAGGAAGTCCGATAACCCGTCTATCACCAGAGACGTCTCGGGCGAGGGCGTGCAGCAGGCTCTGCTGAAAATCATGGAGGGCACCGTCGCCTCGGTGCCGCCACAGGGCGGGCGCAAGCATCCGCAGCAGGAGTTCCTGCAGGTCGACACTACCAACATCCTGTTCATCTGCGGCGGGGCGTTCTCGGGCCTTGAGAAGATCATCTCGGCGCGGGGCAAGGGCGCCTCGATCGGCTTCGGCGCCAAGGTCTCAGATCCGGACGAGCGCCGCACCGGCGAGGTCTTCCGCCAGGTTGAGCCGGACGACCTGCTGCGTTTCGGCCTGATCCCGGAATTTGTCGGCCGCCTGCCGGTGATCGCCACCCTGGACGACCTCGACGAAAAGGCCCTGGTCAAGATCCTCACCGAGCCGAAGAACGCCTTCGTCAAGCAGTACGTCCGCCTGTTCGACATGGAAAATATCGGCCTGACCTTCACCGACGATGCGCTGAACGCCGTGGCCCGCAAGGCGATCACGCGCAAGACCGGCGCGCGGGGCCTGCGCTCGATCCTCGAGGCTATCCTGCTCGACACCATGTACGAACTGCCCACCTACGACGGGGTCGAAGAGGTGGTGGTCAACGCCGAGGTGGTGGAGGGCCGCGCCCAGCCGCTGATCATCTACGCCGAGCGCCGCGACAAAGGCGGCGCGGCCTGAGCCGTCAGTTACGGCAGTTCAGTTCGATGGTCGCGCCGTTCGGGTCGGTGATGAAGATCTGGCGGATGGTGGTCCCGGGAACCGGCGAGGCGCGGTGGCTGAGGCCCCTGGCCTCGATGCGGCGCAGCGTGTCCTCGAAGTCATCGATGGCGAAGGCGAAATGGTCGAGCGCTGACCCGCGCGACGGCTGGGGAGGCTCGGCGACCTCGACCAGATGCACCATGGCTGCGCCGTTGACATAGAGCCAGCTGCCGGCGACGGGAAAATCCGGCCGCCAGCCCTCCTCAAAACCCAGGACGTCGATGAAGAAGGCGCGGGTCTCCGCGAGCTTCGCCGTCGAGATGTTGATGTGGTCGATCCCGCTGACCTGCACGCTAGTTCCTCCGGGCTCCGGCAGGTCTTGTAGAACAGCCGCCCGGTCCCGAAAAGCGCTCAGCGACCCGGCCGCTTGAGCCGGACATCGGCAATCCCCACATAGGCTGACAAGGGTCGAGGCCCGGATTGGCGCGCATGCCCTTGCCCCTATCGCTGATGAAAGGCCTGATCGGCGATTAAGGTCCTGTGTCGCGTCCGTCTGTCGCACCGCTTGAAAGCCGGACCGAACGGTCCACATAAACCACCCAACAGCCGTCCTACCGGGCGGACGGGTTGTCCGACTCAGGCGCATCGTCTGGGTGACCGCGATCCGATAGACTGGGCGCCGCGACCGAATGCGCCGGTCAGGAGTTTGAGAGACCATGTCAGAGATCAAGATTTTGCCGATCCTGCCGCTGCGGGACATCGTGGTGTTCCCGCATCAGCCGGTTCCGCTGTTCGTCGGCCGCGAGAAATCTGTCCGCGCCCTCGAAGAGGCCATGAAGGCGAGTGGCAAGCAGATCCTGCTGGCGACCCAGAAAGATAAGGACGACGACGATCCCGCGCCGGACGCGATCTATGACGTCGGCGTCGTCGCCACCGTGTTGCAGCTGCTGAAGCTGCCCGACGGCACCGTGAAGGTGCTGGTGGAAGGTCGCGCGCGCGCCGGCATCGCCCGGTTCACCGATCGCGCCGAGTTCTACGAAGCCGAGATTGCCTATGTGGCGGAGGACGGCGCCGCCTCGGCCGAGGCTGAGGCGCTGAGTCGTGCGGTCGTCGAGCAGTTCGAAAACTATGTGAAGCTGAACAAGAAGGTGCCGCCCGAGGCGCTGGCCTCGATCCCGCAGATCGAGAACCCCGGCGAACTCGCCGACCGCATCGCCAGCCACCTGTCGGTGAAGATCGCCGAGAAGCAGCAGCTCCTGGAAGTCTTCAATGTCGTCAAGCGACTGGAGAAGGTCTACGCCCTGATGGAGGGCGAAATCTCGGTGATGCAGACCGAGAAGAAAATCCGCAACCGCGTGAAGCGGCAGATGGAGAAGACCCAGCGCGAGTATTATCTGAACGAGCAGATGAAGGCGATCCAGCGCGAGCTGGGCGAACAGGACGATCAGCGCGACGAGCTGATGGAGCTCGAAAAGCGCATCAAGAAGGTCAAGCTCTCCAAGGAGGCCCGGACCAAGGCCGACAGCGAGCTGAAGAAGCTGCGCAACATGAGCCCGATGTCGGCGGAATCCACCGTCGTTCGCAACTACCTCGACTGGCTGCTGTCGATCCCGTGGGGCAAGGCGAAGATCAAGCCCATCGACCTGCAGAAGGCCGAGGACATCCTCGAGGGCGACCACTACGGCCTGGAGAAGGTCAAGGAGCGGATCCTGGAGTACCTGGCGGTGCAAAGCCGCGTGGGCTCGCTGAAGGGTCCGATCCTCTGCCTCGTGGGTCCCCCGGGCGTCGGCAAGACGTCGCTCGGCCGCTCGATCGCGCGTGCGACCGGTCGCGAGTTCGTGCGCGTCTCCCTGGGCGGCGTGCGCGACGAGGCCGAGATTCGCGGCCACCGCAGGACCTACATCGGCTCCATGCCCGGCAAGATCATCCAGTCGATGAAGAAGGCTAAGTCGACCAACGCCTTCTTCCTGTTGGACGAGATCGACAAGATGGG
>NZ_JANMBF010000023.1:0-1556 GCF_031360265.1 Phenylobacterium sp. | reverse complement strand
CTTTGCGCGGCGGCGAACGTGAGGAAAGCCTGGGCGCACTGCGCGGCATGCGAGAACGCAATGCCGTGCCGCGCGTTGGGAAGAATATAGACCTGGCTGGCGCGCAACAGCTTGTGCAGCGCCGCGACCTGTTCCACGCCGACGTAGGGGCTGCCATCGCCCGAAATCAACAGCACCGGCGTTTCCAGCCGCGGCAACTGCGGCGTCAGGTCGATCCCGGAGATGAGCTGCGCGATCCTGCGCAGCAGGATCGGATCGGTCCGTTCCTGCACCTGCCGGAACCAGTCCAGCGCGGCGGGCGACAGGTCACCCTCACCAAAACGGCCGGCCAACATCTGGTCGTTCCATTGCCGCATGCCTTGCGGGCTGGCGGCAAGCTCGGGCCAGCCCGCCACCGGCTTGACCGACGCGCCGCGGTGGGGGGTGGACAGCAAGGTCAGGCTCTGCACTCGCGCCGATTGCTGCAGCGCTGTGTTCAATGCAATCGTGCCGCCGAACGATTCGGCGATCAGATGAAATTTCCGCGTCCGGGTGGCGTCCGCCACTGCGATCAAATCGCTGGAGAAGGAATCGAGCGACCAGTCGAACTCAGGCGACGGCAGCGTCGAATCCCCAAACCCGCGCATGCTGAAGCGCACCAGCCGGAAAGAGGCGCTGAGCAGCGGCAGCCACGCGGACCAGATGCCCATGTCGGCGCCGATTCCATGGTGAAAGACAACGGTGGGAGGATCGACCTGCCAGGGCGGAGTGAGGTCGATCACTTCGTATTCAAGCTGGCCGCCGCCAATGGGAAGCTGATTCATTGCCCGCATTTTGAGGCTAGATCCGCCGCGCGACAAACGCGCCTCATCCTTGGCGCCCTACACTGCCCGGCGTGAAACAAGAAAACGTCTCGCCCTTCTTCGCCACGTTGAAGGCAGCCAACCCGTTGCCGATGACGGAGCTGGAATTCACGACCGTGTTCGAGCTGCTGGCGGCTGTGCTGCTGTCGGCGCAGGCCACCGATGTCGGCGTCAACAAGGCAACGCGCAAGCTGTTTCCGATCGCGGGCACGCCCAAGGCGATGTTGGAGCTCGGCGTCGAGCGCCTGGAAGGCCACATCAAGACCATCGGCCTGTACCGCATGAAGGCCAAACACCTGATCGAAACCTGCCGCATCCTGGTGGAGCAGCACGGCGGCGTCGTGCCGCGCACCCGGGCCGACCTCGAATCTCTTCCCGGCGTCGGCCGCAAGACCGCCAACGTGGTGCTGAACGTGGCCTTCGGCGAGGAAACGCTGGCGGTGGACACGCATATCTTCCGCGTCGGCAACCGCACCGGCCTGGCGCCGGGCGCGGACCCCTACGAAGTGGAGATGCGGCTGATGAAGCGCGTGCCCAGGCAATACCTTGCCGACGCCCACCACTGGCTGGTCCTGCACGGCCGCTATGTCTGCGTGGCCCGCACGCCGCGCTGCTGGGAATGCGCGGTGATCCGGTACTGCGACTACCGGCCCAAGACGCCGCCGCCGGGGGCGCGCGGGATTGCCGCTACAGTGGGCGACCGAACCTAAGCAA
>NZ_JANMBF010000062.1:0-22885 GCF_031360265.1 Phenylobacterium sp. | reverse complement strand
CACATCAGCAGCATCCCCGCCTGCCAGCGATGGCGGTAGATAAACTGTTCCTGGACCATATGCTTGAAGAGGAAGCCCAGCAGGGCGTCGGCCTCCGGCCCGGTCAGCCCCTCGACGCCGACGGTGTAGACCGGACTGATGAAAAGCGCCTTGTGGCCTGTCACGGGATGGGTGCGGACCAGCGGATGGGCGTGGGTCTTATCGGCCTCCTTGGAAGTGATGATCTGCATGGTCCGGGCCGCTGTCTCCTTGGCGAAGGAGCCCTGGATGCCGTAGGGCCGGGCCGCGGAATGGATCGCCCGCAGCGGCGCCAGCATCGAGCGCATAGTGGGCGACAGCGCCTCGTAGGCGCGCGTGCAATCGCAGAAGAGCGTATCTCCGCCCACCGGCGGGGTCACCTCCGAACGCAGAATGGTGGCGGCCGGCGGAGCATCCTGGAAGCTCCAGTCGGAATGCCAGCCGGCCCCGAAATTGGTGGCCTTCTCGTCGGGCTCTCGACGCAGCTCCAGCACATTGGGCCGGCCCGTCATCGGCTTGATGAAGGGGTCGGACCCGAAGCCGCCCATTTCCAGGGTGAAGGCTTCCAGCGCGTCAAGCGACAGCGGCTGGCCCGGGAAGGCCACGACGCCATGCCGCGCCCAGGCGGCCTTGACCTCGGTTAGAACCGGCGCCGGCAGGGGCTTTCCCAGGTCTAGGCCGGCGATCTCGGCGCCGAAGCCGGTCGGCTGCGGCTTCACTACGATCGTACGGTAGACGCCATCCGCTTCCTGCAACATCGCTGGTCCTCCCGACGTGGCGTCAACTTGTGTGCGCCCTGCGTCCCCTATGAAACACCTGTTTGCGTCCGTCCCGGCAAGCCTGTAATCGAAGCCCGCCATGACCGCTTTTGACATCCAAGAAGACAAGCTGCTCACGCTGGTCCCCGACCACGAAGTCAACGCGCGCGACACGTTCGGCGTGGACTTCGACATGAAGGCGCCGGCCTTCAAGGAGAAGGACAGCCACGTCCCCGACTTCGACGAGGCCTACAAGTTCGACCCCGAGACCACGCGCGCGCTGATCGCCGGCTTTGCCCACAACCGGCGGGTGATGGTCCAGGGCTTCCACGGGACCGGCAAGTCGACGCACATCGAACAGGTGGCCGCGCGGCTGAACTGGCCGCTGGTGCGGGTCAACCTCGACAGCCACGTCAGCCGGATCGACCTGGTCGGCAAGGACGCCATCGTGCTGAAGGATGGCAAGCAGGTCACCGAATTCCGCGAGGGCATGCTGCCCTGGGCGATCCAGCGGCCGATCGCGCTGGTCTTCGACGAATATGACGCCGGCCGGCCCGACGTGATGTTCGTGATCCAGCGGGTGCTGGAGGCGCAGGGCAAACTCACCCTGCTGGACCAGAACCGGGTGATCCGGCCGAACCCGTACTTCCGGCTGTTTTCGACCACCAACACCATCGGCCTGGGCGACACCACCGGCCTCTATCACGGCACCCAGCAGATCAATCAGGGCCAGATGGACCGCTGGTCGATCGTCACCACGCTGAACTACCTGGCCCATGATGTGGAGGCGCAGATCGTCCTGGCCAAGTCGCCCAGCTACGACACCGCCGATGGCCGCCGGACCATCGCCGCCATGGTCCGCGTCGCCGACATGACCCGCAACGCCTTCATGAACGGCGATATCTCCACGGTGATGAGCCCGCGCACGGTGATCACCTGGGCCCAGAACGCCGAGATCTTCGACGGCGACATCGCGCTCGGCTTCCGGATGACCTTCCTCAACAAGTGCGACGAACTGGAGCGCGGCACGGTGGCCGAGTTCTATCAGCGCGCCTTCGGGTCGGATTTGCCGGAGAGCACGGCGCGGGTGCGGGTGGCGTAGGCGGATCGCGCGGGCCTTAGCGAAGTCGTCGCCGACGGATTCGCGACTGTTCGACAATCGTTAGGTAATCGCGGGTCCCGTCGCCGAGGTTGTCGAGCGCGGCCAGGAGACGCGCTACGCGCTCTGCCATTCTGGGCGAGGCCACCTGCAGGAGTATGACGCCGGGAATTGGAACGCGGTCCCGAACCGCAAGTTCTCCGAAATCGAAGTTCTCACTCACCACGATCCGGTCCTGGTCCACCGCGAGGTCCGCGAGTTCGCGATCACTCGCCCCGGGCATGGTCGCCGAGGTTACGAGCAGATCGTGCCCCGCGCCGGCAAGCGCATCGGCGATGGCGCGCGAGCAACTCTCGTCAACCAGGAACCGCAATGCCTATTGCGCCGCGACCGCCGCGTGCTGTCTCAGATGGTCCGCCGCGTAGGCGAGGGCGGCGCGGACGTCCTCAAGCACGATGTGCGGATGTTCGTCCAAGAACACCTCGGGCGTGACGCCAAGCGCGCACTCGCGAAGAATCTGTTCCACGGTGATCCGCGTGCCTTTGATCACCGGCCTGCCGTCCATGATGCTTGGATTTGTCTCGATCCGGTCGTGCTTCATGCAGCCATTTTAGCACAATCGCCCCGGGGCGGAAATCTCTGCCTCGCCCGCCGCTGCGTCAATGACGGCGGGTCACGGCCGTGTCAGCGTCCCTCGAAGGCTAGAAAATATGCCGCTTCCGCTCCATTTTCCCCCATCCTCGATTTTGATCCCGACAAGAGCGCGGCGAATTTGGCCAAGCATGGGATCGATTTCGAGGCGGCTCAGACGTTGTGGGACGATGACCTGCGACTGGTTGTCGATGCGCGGTTCCTGAGCGAGCGGCGCGAACTGGTGGTCGGCCGTATCGGCCAGCGGCTGTGGACGGCGGCGGTGACGTTTCGCGGCGACGCGATCCGGATCATCTCGGTCCGCCGGGCACGGAACGATGAGGTGAGGCGATATGAGCTCCAAGACGATTGACGCCGAAGCCTTCGACGCCGCCTTCGACGACGGCGAGGACATCAGCGCGCATGTGGACTGGTCGACCGCGCGCCGGCCCGGGCTGGAAAAGCGGCGGGTGAACATCGACTTCACCGATCAGATGGTCCGCCGCCTCGACATCGAGGCCCAGCGACGTGGTGTGACGCGCCAGGCCCTGATCAAGATGTGGATCGCAGACCGGCTGGACCAAGCGGCTTGAGCCTGGGTCGCCAGCCGAACATCCCGCTGGACCGCACCGCTCCACAGCCCCATCCTCGCGCCCATTGCTGACCAACAAGCATTGCCAGGGGGAAGATATGTCCAGGAACCTGTTGCGCGCGCTCGCCGTGGGCGCCGCCATCGTCGCGCCGGGGTTCGCCGCGCACGCGCAGAACGCCGCACCCGCGAAGAACGACTATTCCGACAAGGCCAACTGGCTGTGCTGGACCGGCAAGCCGGGGGACGCCTGCGCCGTCGATCTGACGACCACGGTGGTCCGGGCCAATGGCTCGGAGAGCATTGAGACCTTCAAGGCGGATCCGAAGGCGCCGGTGGACTGCTTCTATGTCTATCCGACGGTCAGCAATGATCCGGGGATCACCTCGGACATGATCGCCGGGCCGGAGGAGCTGGCCGTGGTCAAGGCGCAGCTGGCGCGGTTCGGGTCGAAGTGCCGGATCTATGCGCCGCTCTATCGCCAGTTCACGCTGACGGCGCTGCGGGCCAACGCGGCGGGCAAGCCGATGGCGGGCTCGGCCGACCCGGCCGCCCGGGCGGTGGGCTATAACGACGTGGCCGACGCCTGGAGCTACTACCTGGCCCACGAGAACCACGGCCGGGGCGTGGTGCTGATCGGCCACTCCCAGGGCTCGGGCGTGCTGACCCAGCTGATCGCCCGGGAGATCGACGGCAAGCCGGCGCAGGCCAAGATCATCTCTGCGATCCTGATGGGCACGCGGCTGCCCATCGACCGGGGCAAGGACACCGGCCTCTTCAGGACCATCCCGCTCTGCAAGGCCCCCAGCCAGACCGGCTGCGTGATCGCCTATGCGAGCTTCCGCGACACCATCCCGCCGCCCGCCAACAGCCTGTTCGGCAAGGCGCCAGGCGAGGGGCAGGTCGCGGCCTGCGCCAACCCGGCGAACCTGGCCGGCGGCCGTGGCGACCTGCACGCCTATCTCGGTAATAGCCCGGCGATCTCCGGCCAGGCCATGCCCAGGACGGTTTGGGTGAAGGGCAAGGCCAACCCGACGACCCCGTTCATCTCGGCCCCCGGCCTGCTCAGCGCGCAATGCGTCGAGAAGAACGGCTTCAGCTATCTGGAGGTGCATGTGAACGGCGTCGCCGCCGATCCGCGCACCGACACCATCGAGGGCGACGTGATCGGCGCCGACGGCCAGCCCAACGCCAGCTGGGGCCTGCACCTGATCGACGCCCACCTGGCGATGGGCAATCTGGTGGATATCGTCGGGGCGCAGGCCAAGGTCTGGCTGGCGAAGACGAAATAGGCCTGGCTAGCCGCCGCTGATCTTCTTGCCGGCCATGACGCCCAGCGCCACGAAGATCACGAAGCCGATGAGGAACAGGAAGAACAGGATCTTGGCGATCCCGGCCGCGGCGCCGGCCATGCCGGTAAATCCCAGCCCGCCGGCGATCAGCGCGACCACGGCGAAAATCAACGCCCACTTCAACATGTCGGTTGCTCCCACAACGCCCACGCCATGCGAGCTCGCAAAGGCAAACGCAGGCTTGGCCTTGGCGTTCCCTAGGCGCCTACCTTCCCCATCGCTGCAGCGATGGCGGGAGGCGGACCGCTCGCCGACCCCGGCGAAGGCCCGGGGGAAGAGCGAGGGGTGGAGGGGGCGAGCCTCCCTCTCTGGGCCATCAGCGGTCCGACCGCCGAGCTTGCGGTTTGCCCCCTCCACCACGCCCTCCCCCCGGACCGCTGTGCGATCCGGCGGCCCCTTGCTTCGCAAGCCACCCCCAAAGGGGGTGGATTGGGGCGCGGTCCCCCTCCCGCCGCTTCGCGGGGGAGGTAGATGTGGCGACCTGACGAAATCCTTGTTTCGTCCACGCGCCGCCCTGATCTAAGACACCCCCTGATGGCCAAGAACCCCGAGAGTCCCCTGGAGCCCTTCAAGCGCGCGTTGGCCAACGCGGCGCGGTCGCTGGCCGAGTCCGCCGACCTGGAGATCGTCTATTCCGGCGAGGGGCCGCAGCTGTCGGGCAACCGGGCGGTGCTGCCGCATCCGCCGCGCGACCTGACGCCGATCGACGCGGCGCGGATCCGCGGTTTCGCCGATCAGATGGCGCTGCGCATCGCCCACCACGACGTGGCCGCCCACGCCAAGGCCCGCCCGGCCTCGGTGCTGGGCCAGCCGATCTATGACGGCATCGAACAGGCCCGGATCGAGGCCATCGGCGCCAATGCCCTGGGCGGGGTGCGCGAGAACCTGAAGGCCGTCCACGAGCAGGCCTGGGCCAAGCGGGCGTTCAACCAGATCGAGGCCCTGGCCAATCCGCCCTATGCCGACGTGGTCTCTCTGATGGTTCGCGAGCGGCTGACCGGGGTGAAACCACCGGCCATGTCCCAGCCACTGGTGAACCTGTTCCGGGACGAGATCGAGGCCAAGGCCGGCGCCGACCTCGACCGCCTGACCGAGGCGGTGCAGGACCAGAAGGCTTTCGCCCGGATCGCGCGCGCCATCATTCGCGACCTGAAGATGGGCGACGACATGTCCGACGCCAGCGACCCGGCGGACCAGGACGACGGCGACGACGACGACGGCGAGCAGGAAGCCGGTGACGACAGCGACGACGGCGACGGCGAGGGTAAGTCGCCGCAGCAGTCCTCGATGGACGAGAGCGACCCGACCCATCGCGAGAGCGACGACGCCGATTCGCAGATGATGCAGGCGCAGGACGACGCCGACGCCGAGGACTCCGACGAGCCCCCCGAGATGGGCGACGGGGAACAACCCGCCCGCCCGGACCTGAAGGGCGAGGGAAAGGTGGTCACCTACAAGGTGTTCACCACCGCCCACGACGAGGTCGTCGCGGCCGAGGAGCTGTGCGACGCCGAGGAACTGACCCGCCTGCGGGCCTATCTCGACCAGCAGCTGTCGAGCCTGTCGAACGTGGTCTCGCGCCTGGCCAACCGGCTGCAGCGCAAGCTCCTGGCGCAACAGAACCGTTCCTGGAGCTTCGACCTGGAGGAGGGCCTGCTGGACGTGGCGCGCCTGACCCGGGTGATCGTCGACCCCACCGCACCCCTGTCGTTCAAGGAAGAAAAGGACACCGAGTTCCGCGACACGGTGGTTTCCATCCTGATCGACAACTCCGGCTCGATGCGGGGCCGCCCGATCATGGTGGCGGCGGTCTGCGCCGACATCCTGGCGCGCACCCTGGAACGCTGTGGGGTCAAGACCGAGATCCTGGGGTTCACCACCCGCGCCTGGAAGGGCGGCTCGTCGCGGGAGGTCTGGCTGAAGGCCGGCAAGCCGCCGCAGCCGGGCCGGCTCAATGACCTTCGCCACATCATCTACAAGGCCGCCGACGCCCCCTGGCGGCGCGCCCGGCGCAACCTGGGTCTGATGATGCGCGAGGGGCTGCTGAAGGAGAACATCGACGGCGAGGCGCTGATGTGGGCGCATCAGCGGCTGATCGGCCGTCCGGAGGCGCGGCGCATCCTGATGGTCATCTCCGACGGGGCGCCGGTGGATGATTCGACCCTGTCGGTGAACTCCGGCCACTATCTGGAGCGCCACCTGCGCGAGGTGATCGGCGAGCTGGAGGGCCGCAGCCCGGTGCAGCTGATCGCCATCGGCATCGGCCACGACGTCACCCGCTACTACCGCCGCGCGGTGACCATCGTCGATGTGGAGCAGCTCGCCGGGGCGATCACCGACCAGCTGGCGGGCCTGTTCGAAGAGGAGCCGCGCAAGATGACGCGGCGCAACGCCGCCATCCTGCAACCGCCGCCCAATACCCAGGGCCCCACCGGCCCGGCCAAGCGATCGACCTTCAAGGAAGTGCGGAGGGCGGTGGCTTGAGGCGGCTCGCCACGGCGTTGGCGGCGGGTCTGTTGCTGGTCGGCTGCGCACGTGGCCCCTCCGAACCGCCCAGGGCGCGCGTCGCGGCCGCCTCGGCGATCACGGTGAAGGGCGAGCCTGTACCGCTGAATCCCGGCGACCCCACGCAGGACCGCATCGGCGACCTGATCTATGCCGGCGGCCTGGTGCTGACGTCGGCCCAGACCGCCCGGCTGCACGGGCTGTCAGACCTCGACGTGCAGGCCGGCGGGTCGCTGATCGCGGTCAGCGACGAGGGCTACCTCTTGCGCGCGCGCGTGCTGCTGGACGCCAAGGGGCGGTTGATCGGCCTGGCCGACGCCACGCTTGGGCCGCTCACCGGCCTCGACGGCCAACCGCTGCAGGGCAAGGACAATGCCGATTCCGAAGGCCTGGCGCGGATGCCCGGCGGTGACCTGCTGGTCAGCTTCGAGCAGCGTGACCGCATCTGGCTCTACCCGGCCGGCGGCGGGCTGCCGCGCGCGGCCCCGGCTCCCGATGTCTCGTTCCCCTACAACGAAGGCATGGAGGCCCTGGCGCCGGATCCGACGGTGGGCGCCGACGCCTATATCACCGGCGGCGAGACCACCGGACGGACCTGGTCCTGCGCCCTGACCCGCCCATGCGTCGAAGGTCCGACAGTTGACCTTGCGGTGGGCTTTGGCCTCGTCGCGGTGCGCCGCCTGCCGCTCGGACGCACCGCCTGGCTGCTGCGCGCCTTCAACCCGATGACCCGGAGCGTCATTGACCTCAGGATCACGGACGCGGCCGGCCGAACCGTCGACCAGCAGGAGATCCGCGGACCCCTGACCGTCGACAACTTCGAGGGTCTGGCCGCCGTGCCCGGCCGGGATGGCGCCATTCGCTTCTACCTGATTTCCGACGACAATTTTTCGAGTTCCCAGCGCACGCTCCTCCTCGCGTTCGATTGGAAACCACCCCCCGGGAGCTGATGAGATGAAGGCCGAGGTCGCCGTTCCCACACCCGAGGGCGACGCCCGCGCCTTCGTGTTCACGCCGGACGCCGGGGAGGGCCCCTGGCCCGCGGCGATCCTGTTCATGGACGCGCCCGCGATCCGCCCGGCGATGTTCGAGATGGGCGAACGCCTGGCCCGGGCTGGCTACTATGTGCTGCTGCCCGACCTGTTCTGGCGCGCGGGACCTTATCCGCCGCTGGACATCGTCAAGGCGTTCGCAGGCGATCCGGAGATGGGCGCGCTGTTCGCGCGCCTGCGGGCCTCGACCGACGCGACCCGGCAGATGGCCGACACCAGCGCCTGCCTCGACTGGCTGAAGACGCAAGGCCAGGCCCGGCCCGGCAAGGTCGGCGTCACCGGCTATTGCATGGGCGGCGGGATCGCGCTCCGGGCGGCCGGAACCTTCCCCGACCGCATCGCCGCGGCGGCGTCGTTCCACGGCGGCGGTCAGGCCACCGACGCACCGGACAGCCCGCATCTGCTCGCGCCCAGGATCACCGCCAAAGTGCTGGTCGCCGGCGCCGAGGAGGACCGCCATTTCGACACAGCCCAGTGCGAACGCCTGGACTCAGCGCTGAAGGCCGCCGGCGTGGATGCCGAGGTGTCGATCTGGAAGGGCGCTAAGCACGGCTGGGTGCCCACCGACATGCCGGTCTATAATCGCGATGCCGCCGAACGGCACTGGGTCGAGCTGGTGGGGCTGTTCGACGGCGTTCTGAAGGCCGCCTAAGCTGCTGGCCGGGCGCCCTTGGTCCACTTGAACTGCTGGGCCGTGCTGTAGGGCGCCTCGGCCAGGGTGTCCGGATTCCACAGTCGGCGCTCGGCCAGGTCGAAGTGCGCATTGTCGTAGATATGGATGCTGCCCGAGCCCGCGCTGTCGCTGTTGTCGAGGGCGTGGATCAGGTCCGGCGGCAGCACTGAGACAGCCGGCGCCGTCACGGTGATCCGTCCGGCCGGGGCCAGCCGTCCGTCGGCCAGGCGGTAGTTCTGGTAGCCCTCCGCGCCGCGATAGACCCCAACCACGGCGACGCCGGCGTGGTCGTGCGGCGGGCTGATCAGGCCGCGGCGTCCCTCCACCTGATAGATGGTCAGGTCGTCGGACCGCAGCCAGACATCGAAGCCCTTGCGGGCCGACGCCCCGCGCGAGGCGACCTCAGCGTCGATGGCGCCGGGCTCAAGCAGCGCCGCGCCGAGCAGGCCGGCGACAGCTGGCGCCCAGTCGGCGCGCGCGCGGGCCGCTCGGCAGTCCTCGACAAAGCGTTCGATGGTGAAGGCCATGCGGCGCATGATGCGCCGGCGGGCGGCGGCGGCAACAAAAAAGCCGCCCAAGGGCGGCCTTTCCGATGCGGCTGGCTCCCAGCAATCAGGCGGCGACGGCCTGTTCGGCGAGCTTGGCCTTGAGCTGGCGTTTGATCTTCTGGGCCCGGGGCGACAGGTTCTCGTCGCTGGCCTTCAGCAGGAAGGGGTCGAGGCCGCCGCGAAAATCGAGTGTGCGCAGCGCCGCGTTGGTGATGCGCAGGCGGAACGCCTGGCCCAAGGCGTCGGATTGCAGCGTGGCGGGGGACAGCGCGGGCAGGAAGCGGCGCTTGGTCTTGATGTTCGAGTGGCTCACATTGTGGCCGACCATGGGGCCGACACCGGTGAGTTCGCAACGACGCGACATGGGATCAGAAACCTTCGCGAGAACGGGACGCCACGGGCCGGGGCCCGCGCGAGAGCCGGCGATATAGAGGAAGGCCGGCGCCCACGTCAAGGCGAGCACGCCGCCCGGATGTCTTTCAAGCGCGTTTTCCGCCTGGAGCCTTGTGGTCGAACGCCGTTGATATACAATATGTTGCGGTGAACAAACATCGAATCTGGCCAAGTCGCTGATTCGGTCATGATTCGTTTCGCCCGTGTTCCGGCAGACGGTCGGCGTTGTGAAGTGTCACGGAGGCCCGATGAGGCCAAGCCGCGCCCCGCCCCTCGTTTTCCTGGCCAGAGGGGTCCTGGCCAGAGGGGTCCTGGCCGCAGGGGTCCTGGCCGGAGGGATCGGCGCGACGGCGGCGCGGGCCGAAGACGCCGGTCCCAAGCCGCTGTTTTCCTATGTCGGCGCGTTCAACGGCGTGGCCGCCGGAGGGCTGTCGAAGACGGCGACCTACGTCCACGCCCTGGCGGCCGGGGTGCAGGCGCCGGTGGGCGGACCTTGGAGCGTCACCCTGCAAGGCGCCTGGACGACGGGCTCCAACCTTTCGGCCCGCGCGATCGGCGATGTGGCCGGCGTTCAGGGGCCGTTCAATTCGGGCGACGGCCTGTGGCTCTATGAGCTCAAGGCGACCTACGCCACCGACGCCGCGACCGTGCAGCTGGGCCGGGTCTCGACCGGCGACGCCCTGCCCGGCGTCGCGGGCATGAGCCAGTTTGTCAATTCCGCCTATTCCTCGAACGGCGGGGCGATCACCGTCAACGATCCGGGCCGGGCGGCGACGCCGGCCTCCACCTGGGGCGCATGGGGTCGCATCCAGGCCGGGCTGGTCGAACTGCGCGGCGGGGCGTTCCTGTCCGACCCGAACCGCACGACGCTGCGCCGGCATGGGACCGACTTCAGCTTCCGGCCCGCCGACGGGGTGCTGGGCTTTGGCGAAGCCGTGGCGCCCGTGGGGGCGGGTCTCAGGATCGGCATGGGAGCCTATGGCGACTCGGCGCGATTTCAGGCGTTCGACGGGCGTGAGGTTCGCGGCAACGGGGGCTGGTATCTCTGGCTCGAGCGGCCCGCGCCGGACAAGCCCGCCCCCGCCTTCTCAGGTTTCGCCATGGTGGAGGGGGCGACGCGAGACGACCGCAGCCTGCAGCCGCTGTTCCTGATAGCCGGCCTGACCTGGCAGGGAATCGATCCCCGCCGCCCCGCCGACGCGCTCTCCGTGGGCTTCACCATCGGCGGGTTCAGCCACGCCAGCCTGCTGCGCGGCCGCGAGACCACCCTGGAAGCCAACTACCGGGTGAGCCTCACCGATCACCTGACCGCGCGGCCAGACGTGCAGTACGTGATCTCGCCCGGCGGGCGCGGCGGCGGGCCGGACGCCCTGGTCCTCGGCGTCCAGATCGAAGCGTCGCTTTGAACCAGGTTGCGCCCCTTGCGCAACGGGCGCGTCAAGATTAATAACTGACCGGTCAGTTATTAGCTGAGGCGTCGATGCTCGATCCCGGCGAGCCGAAATTCCGCAGGCGCAAGGCCGATCGGCCGGCTGAGATCGTCGCGGCCGCGCTGGCGGTGTTCGCGGAGAAGGGCTTCGCCGCGGCCAGGCTGGAAGAGATCGCCCGGCACGCGGGCGTCTCGAAGGGCGCGCTCTACCTCTATTTCGAGACCAAGGACGACCTGTTCCGGGCGGTGGTCGCCCAGGCCGTGGCGCCCAGCATCGAGCTAATCCGGGCGATGATGGCGACCCATCCGGGACCGATCGCCGATCTCCTGCGCGGCCTGGCGACACGGATCGGCGGCCTGATCGAAACCCTGCCGGTCGGCGGGGTGCTGAAGATGGTGATCGGCGAGGCGCGCAACTTTCCCGGGCTCGCCCGCGTCTGGCACGACGATCTGGTCGCCCATGTGCTGGACGCCCTGACCGAGGCGATCGCCGCGGCCCAGGCCCGAGGCGAGGTGAAGGCGGGCGACCCGCGAGCCTACGCCCTGCAGATCATCGCCCCGATGCTGGTTGGGGTGATCTGGCGCGAGACCTTCGTGCCGGTGGGCGCGCAGCCCTTCGACCTGCCGGCCCTTGCCCGCCAGCATATCGAGACCATGATCGAGGGCCTGAAGATCCGGGCTCCGACGACTGGGGAGGCCCATCGATGACCCGTCAACGGCTGCTGGTCGCGGCCCTGCTGCTGGCCGCCATCGCGGTGATCGCGGCGCTGGTGCTGATCCCCCGCCTCGGGCGGCGCAGCGTGCTGACCGGCTATATCGAGGGCGAACCCCTCTATCTGGCCGCCCCGGTCTCCGGCACGGTCAGGGCCATGTACGTGGTCCGCGGCCAGGAGGTGGCGGCGGGCGGCAGGCTGTTCATGGTCGATCCCCGGCAGCCGGCGGCCGCGCGCGACCAGGCCGCTGCCCAGCTCGCCGCCGCGCGGGCCCAGGCGCTTGACGCTCGCAAGGGCCAGCGGCCCGCGGAGCTGGCGGTGCTGGACGCCAACATCGCCGCGGCGCAGGCCCGCGCCGGCGACGCGGCGGCCAAGCTGCGCCGGGTCTCGACCCTGGCCGCGAAGGGCTATGAATCGAAAGCCGCCCTCGATGACGCCAAGGCGGCGTCGCAGGCCGCCGAAGCCCAGGTCAGGGCCGCCAGGAAACAGCGCGACGCCGCCGCGCTGGGCGCGCGCGAAGACCAGATCCGCGCTGCTGACGCCCGGACCGGCGAAGCTGAGGCCGGGTTCGCCGGCGCTGCGGCGCGGCTCTCCGATGTGGCGCCCACGGCGCCCCGCGCCGCACGCGTGGAGGAGGTGTTCTTCCAGCAGGGCGAGTGGGCGCCGGCCAACCAGCCGATCCTGTCGCTGCTGCCGGACGCGCGGATCAAGCTGCGGTTCTTCGTGCCGCAGGCGTCGCTTTCGGCCTACCGCGTCGGCGGCGTGGTGCGCTTTTCCTGCGACGGGTGCGCCAGGGGGCTGACGGCGACCATCGCCTACATCTCGCCCCGCCCGGAATTCACCCCGCCGGTGATCTACAGCCGCGAGGCGCGCGACCGGCTGGTCTATCTGGCGGAAGCCCGGCCGTCCGCGCGCCTCAATCCCGGCCAGCCGGTGGATGTCGAGCCCCTTGGGGAGCCGCGCAAGTGACCCTGGCCATCGACGTGGCCGGGCTGAACAAGAGCTTTGCCGGCAAGCACGTCGTGCAGGACTTCTCGATCCAGGTCGAACAAGGCCGGATCTGCGGGTTCCTGGGGCCTAACGGCTCGGGCAAGACCACGACGCTGCGGATGCTCTGCGGCCTGCTGACGCCAGATAGTGGCTCGGGAACCTGCCTGGGCTACGACATCCTGGCCCAGGCCGACGCGATCAAGGTCCGGACCGGCTACATGACCCAGCGGTTCTCGCTCTATGAGGACCTGACGCTGGCGGAAAACCTGCAGTTCACTGCCCGCGTCTACGGCCTGGACCGCCGGGCCGAGCGGGTGGACGCGGCGCTGTCGCGGCTGGGCCTGACCAACCGCCGCGACCAGCTGGCGGGCGAGCTTTCCGGCGGCTGGAAACAACGCCTGGCCCTGGCCTCGGCGACGCTGCACGAGCCCAGGCTGCTGCTGCTCGACGAGCCCACCGCCGGCGTCGATCCCAAGGCGCGCCGCGACTTCTGGGACGAGATCCACGCGCTCGCCGGCCAGGGCCTGACCGTGCTGGTCTCTACCCACTACATGGACGAGGCCGAGCGGTGCCACGAGATCGCCTATATCAGCTATGGCCGGCTGATCGCGCGGGGCACGACGCAACAGGTGGTCGAGGGCTCGCACCTGGTCACCTTCCACGGCGAGGGGCCCGATGTCGGCCAGCTGGCGCACGCGCTGGCCGGAAAGCCCGGGGTCGACACCGTCGCGCCCTTCGGAGCCGCGGTGCATGTGAGCGGGACCGACCGCCGCGCTCTGGAAGCGGCTATCGCGCCGTGGCGAAAAGCCCCGTTCCGATGGCGCGAGGTGGAGCCCACGCTGGAGGACGTGTTCATCCAGCTGATGGGTCGGGCGCAGGACAACTTCGCATGAGCGGCTTCTCCCCCGACCGCGTCGCCGCGGTGATGATCAAGGAGTTCAAGCAGCTCACCCGCGACCGGCTGACCTACGCCATGATGCTGGTGCTGCCGGTCGTGCAGCTGCTGCTGTTCGGCTATGCGATCAACACCGAGCCGCGCCACCTGCCGATGGCCGTTCTGGTGCAGGAGGACAGTGTTTTCGCCCGCTCGATCGTCGGCGCGATGACCCGCAGCGGCTATTTCCAATTGACCGCCCAGGCCCGCTCGCCAGCCGAACTGGACGAGATGATCCGCCAGGGCCGGGTGCAGTTCGCGGTCACCATCCCGGGCGATTTCACCCGCCGGGTGGCGCGCGGCGACCCCTCTGCCGGGAATGGGGCCCAGATCCTGGTGGAGGCCGACGCCACCGACCCCTCGGCCACTGGCGGGGCTGTGGCGGCGCTGGCCGCCCTGCCCGCCCAGGCCCTGGCGCACGACCTGAAGGGCGCGCTGGCGGCCCGCGGTCAGGGCGTCGCGCCGTTCGAGGTGGTGGTCCACGCCCGCTACAATCCCGAAGCCATCACCGCCTATAACATCGTGCCGGGCCTGCTCGGCGTGATCCTGTCGATGACCCTGGTGATGATGACCGCGCTCAGCGTCACCCGCGAGACCGAACGCGGGACCATGGAAAGTCTGCTCGCCACCCCCGTCGAGCCCCTGGAGGTGATGACCGGCAAGCTCGCGCCCTATGTGGCGATCGGCGTCGTGCAGACGGTGATCATCCTGATCTTCGCGCGGCTTTTGTTCGGGGTGCCGATGGAGGGCGGCTGGGCCGGCCTGTCGCTGGGCGTCGGCCTGTTCATCGTCGGCTCCCTGGCGCTGGGGTTCCTGATCTCCACCGCGGCGCGCTCGCAGCTGCAGGCCATGCAGATGAGCGTCTTCTACATCTTCCCCTCGATCCTGCTGTCGGGGTTCATGTTCCCGTTCCGCGGGATGCCGGCCTGGGCCCGCGTGCTCGGCGAGGCGCTCCCGGTGACCCATTTCCTGCGGGTGGTGCGCGGCGCCCTGCTGAAGGGCCAGGGCCTCGGCGACATGTGGCGCGAACTTGCCGCGCTCACCGCCTTCGTCTGCGTGGTCACCGCGCTGGCGATGGCGCGCTATCGGCGGACGCTGGACTAGCGCCTCCGTCGGGCGCGTAGACCCACCCATGCGGCGTCAAGGCCGGCGTCGCCTTAGCGCTGCGAACGCAAGGCGCGCCTGAGGGCCGCCGGGGCGATGCGTTGCAGGCGATGTAAGCGGAACATGCGCCTATTGGCGACCCGCGGCGCGGACGGGCGCGCGAGCAGAAATCGGAAAATTCACTTGTGAAAGACCGGCATATGTTCTTGATCTGTTCACTCTATCCGCGTTCCGGCCGCAAGTCCAGAATTTGCGCCCCGGAGGGTTGTTCACCGTAATACCCGCAATAGGATCTCGGGTTAGGGCCCGGGCGTCAGTGCGCCGCCGTTTCGCAACGCGACGAAGGCTTCGCGAACATCATCGAAGAAACGCGGGGGCAGGAAGCCGTAGTCATAGCGGTCCCTCCGCGCCAACTTCCGTAAGTCATAGCCCGGCCAGAGGAAGGCGTTGCCCTCCGAGACGACCACTCACGGAGTTGCGGTGACAGTTGCAATAACCCCCATGCTCGTCGGGAGTGGCTAGGGATGCCTGGGTGGGGGTTATTGCAACTGTCAGCGAAACTCTCGCCGCCCCCACCGTAACCCTACCCCTTGGGCGCCACCGGCTTGCGGGGCGCGAGCGGTGTCGCCCAGATGCCGGCCAGGATCAGCAGGGCGCCCAGGGGCACGGTGGCGTCGACGAACCAGGGGTCGAACCGCGACGGCGCCGGCGTCAGGCCAAAGCCCAGGAACTGCAGCGAATACCACTGCACCAGGACAAAGCCGGTCGACCAGTTGGCGTGGAAGGTGAACAGCCCGAGGAACGCCATCAGGCCCCACAGCCACTTGCGCTCCAGTCCCGGCGTGCGGATCACCTTGACCAGCGCGGCCAGCATCAGCAGCGGCGAGGCGATCGCCAGCGCCAGGAACATGCCCTGAAGCACCGACCTGTTGGCGAGCGTCAGACGGTTGACCGCCAGTTCGCGCTCCGTGGCGACCTCCAGATTGAAGCCTCTGACCTGCCAGACGCGCCCCCCGGGGAGCTCATAGAGCTGGGTGCGGAACAGCGCCGCGCGGTCGGGATAGTCGTACTCGATGGCGAGGGACGCATAGCGCCCGTGATCCTTCACCTCGGCGACCGTGGAACTCACCACCTTGGAGCCGGTCGGCTCGCCGGCGGGCACAAAGGTGCGCAGCTTGGAGAATTGCGCCGCCGTGGCGGGGGTGATCGTCCCCGGGTGGATCCGCGCCGCCAGCGCCGTGTCCTGGCCAGAGCGCAGTTCGTCATAGACCGCGCGGGTGACGGCCACGGCGTTCTGATCGGGGGTGACGGCCTGGCAGGCCGAGACCAGGACCGCCAACAAGATGACCCATGCCGCGCGACGCATCCGCTAACCCCCGTGAAGCCGACCGCCATAGAACCGCGTTGCGGGGGTCAAGAGAAGGGGCAAGTTCAAGACCCGGCAAAAGCCCGCGCGCCCGGCCTCCGCGGCCCATCGATGACGGGGCCGCGCCTTGGGCCTTGCGGCGCTTGCCCGACTCCGCGCCGCACCCCAGATTAGGCCGATGAGCGACCGACCCTCGGGCGTGGCTCCGCCGCGGCTCGTGGCGGTGCTGGGCCCCACCAACACCGGCAAGACTCACCTGGCGGTGGAGCGGATGCTGGGCCACGCCTCGGGCATGATCGGCCTGCCGCTGCGCCTGCTGGCGCGCGAGATCTACGACCGGATCGTCAGGCTCCGGGGGGCCCGCGCCGTGGCGCTGATCACCGGCGAGGAGAAGATCGTCCCGCCGCGCGCCACCTATTTCGTCTGCACCGTCGAGGCCATGCCGCTGTCGCGCGAGGTCGAGTTCCTGGCGGTGGACGAAATCCAGCTCTGCGCCGACCCCGAGCGCGGCCATGTGTTCACCCACCGCCTGCTGCACGCGCGCGGCACGGCCGAGACCATGCTGCTGGGCGCGGGGACCATGGCGCCCTTGGTGCGCCGGCTGTTGCCGCACGCCGAGATCGTCACCCGCGAACGGTTCAGCGCCCTGACCTACGCCGGGCCCAAAAAGCTCACCCGCCTGCCCCGGCGCTCCGCGATCGTCGCCTTCAGCGCCGACCAGGTCTACGCCATCGCCGAACTGATCCGTCGCCAGCGCGGCGGCGCCGCGGTGGTGATGGGATCCTTGAGCCCACGCACCCGCAACGCCCAGGTCGCCCTCTACCAGTCCGGCGAAGTGGATTTCCTGGTGGCCACCGACGCCATCGGCATGGGCCTGAACATGGACGTCGACCACGTGGCCTTCGCGGGCTTGCGCAAGTTCGACGGCAGGCGGACGCGGTTCCTGCACCCGCAGGAGGTCGGGCAGATCGCAGGAAGGGCCGGCCGCTACCAGCGTGACGGGACCTTTGGGGTCACCGGCGAGGCCGAAGACATGGACGAGGATCTGGTCCTGGCCGTCGAGGAGCACCGGTTCGAACCGGTGACCGGCGCCCAATGGCGCAACTCTCGACTGGATTTCGCCAGCCTGACCAGCCTGCTCCGGTCCCTGGCCAAGACCCCGGACCGCGAAGGGCTGGAGCTCTCCGTCGAGGCGCTGGACGAGACCACCCTGCGCCACCTGGTCCAGGATCCGCAGGTCGCTGCCCGCGCGCGCGGTCGCGCGGCCGTCGAGGCGCTGTGGGACTGTTGCCAGACGCCGGACTTCCGCAAGCTGGCCCTCGACGAGCACATGGGCCTGGCCAAGGACTTTTTCCTGCACCTGACCGCTGGGCGCCAGCGCATCCCGGAGGACTGGATCGCCCGGCAATATGCGGGGCTCGACCGGACGGACGGGGAGATCGACACCCTGGCGGCGCGGCTTTCCGGCGTCCGCACCCTGGCCTACGTCGCCAACCGCCCGAACTGGCTGGCCGACCCCGGAACCTGGCAGGCCAGAACGAGGGGGCTGGAAGACCGGCTCTCCGACACCCTGCACGAGAAGCTGATGGCCCGCTTCGTCGACCGGCGGACCAGCGCGCTGATGCGCGGCCTGCGGGTGCGCGAGGACATGCTGGCCGGCGTCGCGGCCGACGGCGCGGTGACCGTCGAGGGTCACTTCGTCGGCCGGTTGAGCGGGGTGCGGTTCGAAGGGGCGCAGGGATCGTCCATGCTGGAGGAAAAGGCCCTGCGCGCCGCCGCGGCCCACGCGGTCGGCCCGGAGATCGCGCGCCGGCTGGGTCGCCTCGCCGCGGAGCCGGATGCGGCCTTCGCCCTGACGCCCGACGGCGTGGTGCTGTGGCATGGGGAGGCGGCCGGGGCGTTGAGCGGCGGCGAGCCGTTCCGGCCACGGGTGCGGCTGCTGGGCGACCTGGGCCCGGAGGCGGCGCGCCAGCGCGCGGGCCAGCGGCTGGAAGCCTTCGTGGCCAGCGAGGCGACGCGGCGCCTGGCCGGCCTGCGCAAGCTCGAGACAGCGGTCGCCGAGGGCCGGATCAAGGGCCTGGCGCGCGGGCTGGCCTTCCGGCTGATCGAGGCCGGCGGGGTGCTGGACCGGGCGCAGGCGCGCGCGGAGACCCGGTCACTCAGCCCGGTCGAGCGACGCGCGCTGCGCGGGCTCGGCGTCCGGCTGGGCGCCTTTTCGATCTTCATGCCGAGCCTGTTGCGGCCGGACGCGCGCGCGCTGACCCAGGCGCTGGCCGGGCGCGAGGTTCCCGGCTGGCGTCCCGCCGCCGACGCGGTCAGCCGCCTGCCGGCGCCGACGCCCCCGCCCCGCGCTCTGGCCGCCTTCGGTTTGCGGGCGGTGGGTGGCCTGGCCGTGCCGGTGGATCAGCTGGAGCGGCTCGACGAATGGCTGCGGGCCGGCGTCAGGCAGGGCGGCGGGGTGCTGTTTTCCGATGCGGCGCGCGAGGAACTCGGCTGGCGCGACGACGAGGCTCGTGAGATCCTAAAGGGTCTGGGCTTCGCCGCGATCCGGCGGCCGGGCGAGCCCGTCGCCTGGCGCCGCCGGTCCGAGCGCGATTTTGCCGTGGAGCACAAGCCGATCACCGCACCCCATTCTCCCTTCGCCGCCCTGGCCGCATTGCAGGGCGCGCCCGCGCCCGCGCGGCGCCCTCGCCGACCGCGGCGCACCGGTCAGTCCCATGGCTGAGGAACCGCCCATGATCGACGGCGCGACCCGGGCCGATGTCTGGCTGTGGCGCGCGCGCTTCTTCAAGACCCGAACGCTGGCCGCCGCGTTCATCGAGGAGGGTCGCATCCGGCTGACCCGCGCCGGCCACGAGTCGCGCGTCGACAAGCCGGCCCGCCCGCTGAAGATCGACGACGCCCTGGTGTTCGCGATCGACGGAAAGCTGTTCGCTGTCAGGGTGGTGGCGTTTGGCGAACGACGCGGTCCGCCGAAGGAAGCGCGCGCGCTCTATGCGCGTTTGGAGATTTCTTCGTAGCGCCAGACGCCGCCGCGGCATTGACAATGCGGCTGGCGCCCGTGAAAAACCCGCGCCCTACCCCGCCAGCCTGGAGGCCGCTCGCCCGCCATGACCTACATCGTGATGGACGCCTGCATCAAATGTAAGTTCATGGACTGCGTGGAAGTGTGCCCCGTCGACTGCTTCTACGAGGGCGAGAATTTCCTGGCTATCAATCCGGACGAGTGCATCGATTGCGGCGTCTGCGAGCCGGAATGCCCGGTCGACGCCATCAAGCCCGACACCGAGGATGACGCCGACGGCAAGTGGCTGCGGATCAATACGGAATACGCCCGCGTCTGGCCGAACATCACGGTCAAGGGCCAGGCGCCGGCCGACGCCGAGGCCTTCGAGCGCGAGACCGGCAAGCTTGAGAAATACTTCTCCGAGAAGCCCGGCCGCGGCTCCTGACCGGGCGCCCGTCCGGCTTCGCCCGATGCCGCCCCGGCTGGGGCAAGCCTTTCATTCGGCTTAATTTTATGATACCGTCGCAGACGACGCGGCGATCAGGCTCCTGGCCTCGCCCGTGGACAAGAAGTCGAACTAGAAGCAGTGCCGCGCCGGCGTGGACCCAGCAATGGGCGCGGCGGCGACAGGCGAAGGGTGTCTTAAGAGGTCTATTCCGCTTCAATTGACGATAGCGCCGCGCGCCCTCTTCGCGGAGCGGGTGGCTTTGTCGACTGTATCTGGAGCCCTTCGTCTCCCCTCAGGTTGATCCAACCTGGGTGGTGAAGGGCTCTGGCGGAACCTCGTCGCAGCGGTCCGGCGTCGGATCGCACAGGATTTTGAGAAGGGCTACTCGATGAGCAAGGTCAGTCACGATTTCACCGTCGGCGATCACGTCGTCTACCCCGCCCACGGCGTCGGGCAGGTGCAGGGGATCCAGACCCAGGAAATCGCCGGTCTGCAGCTGGAAGTCTATGTGATCACCTTCGACCACGAGAAGATGACCCTGCGGGTGCCCACGGCCAAGGCGCGCACGGCGGGCCTGCGGGCGCTGGCCGAGACCAACGTGGTCTCCCAGGCCCTGACCACCCTGAAGGGCCGCGCGCGGGTGAAACGCACCATGTGGAGCCGCCGCGCCCAGGAATACGAAGCCAAGATCAACTCCGGCGACCTGATCTCCATCGCCGAGGTGGTGCGCGACCTGCACCGCGCCGAGAACCAGCCGGAACAGTCCTATTCGGAGCGCCAGCTCTACGAATCGGCGCTGGACCGCATGGCCCGCGAAGTCGCCGCCATCGAGCGCATCGACCGCGACGCGGCCATCGGCATCCTCAACAAGTCGCTGATCAAGGCCGTCGCGGCCTAAACCTGCCGCGCGAGATCGTTCTGCGAAGCGCCCGGCCTTACCGCCGGGCGTTTTCGTTTGAGTCTTGCCCCGCGCGGCCCCAACCTCCGGCCATCGGCGACGGTGGAGGGAAGATCATGGGCCCAGATGCCAAGCGGGACGCCAGCAAGATCTCCAGCGACGCCCGCGAGCGGGCCTATTCGACGCCGCTCGACGACTTCAATGTCGCCGACGTCAGCCACTTCACCAGCGACACCCACTGGCCCTGGTTCGAACGGCTGCGGCGCGAGGATCCCGTCCACTACTGCGCCGACAGCGAGTACGGCCCCTATTGGTCGGTGACTAGGTTCCAGGACATCGTGGCGGTGGATTCCAACCACGAGGTGTTCTCGTCCGACTCCAGCCGTGGCGGGATCATGATCGCCGACGCCTTCGAGCCCAGCGCCGATTCCAGCTTCATCGGGCTCGACCCGCCGGACCATGACGCCCAGCGCAAGGTGGTGACGCCCACCTTCTCCACCGCCGGCATGGCGGCGATGGAGCCGCTGATTCGCGAGCGGGCCGCGGCCATCCTCGACGAACTGCCGGTCGGCGAGACCTTCGACTTCGTCGACAAGGTGTCCATCGAACTCACCAGCCAGATGCTGGCGACGCTGTTCGACTACCCGTTCGACCAGCGCCGCAACCTGCCGAAGATTTCCGACATGGCGCTGTCCGGTCCGCCGCCGGCCGACATGACCCCCGAGCAGCTCCTCGAACGCCAGGCGGCGTTCATGCCGATGATCATGCCGTTCATGGGCCTGTGGGACGCCCGCAAGGACGGGCCGCCGGCCAACGACCTGATCTCCCGGCTCGCCCAAGACCCTGTGACCCGCAAGGGCGACCGGCCCGAGGGTTACTTCGGCAACATCATTCTGCTGACCGTGGCCGGCAGCGACACCACCCGTCACTCGATCACCGGCGCCCTGATGGCCTTCCAGGAGTACCCCGAGGCCTATGATCGCCTGCGCGCGGACCCTGGCCTGCTGGACTCCGCGGCGCCGGAGATCGTCCGCTGGCAGAGCCCCGTGGCCCACATGCGCCGGACGGCGACCCGCGACTTCGAGCTCTCCGGCAAGACCATCCGGAAAGGCGACCGGGTGGTCATGTGGTACGTCTCTGGCAACCGCGACGAAGAGGTGATCGCCGACGCCGACCGCTTCATCATCGACCGCGAGCGGCCGCGCCAGCATGTGGCCTTCGGCTTCGGCATCCACCGCTGCGTCGGCAACCGGCTGGCCGAGATGCAACTTCGCGTCGTCTGGGAAGAGATCCTCAAGCGCTTCAAGCGCATCGAGGTGGTGGGCGAGCCCCAGCGGCTGAAGTCGAATTTCGTCAAGGGCTACGAGGCCCTGCCCGTGCGCATCGTCGCCTGACCGCGCGGCGGTCAGTCCGGTAGCGGCGTCTCCAGCAGGGCTTCCGGATCCGGGCCCGGGCCACGGTCCAGCTCATCCCTCAGCCGGTCGCGATCGAGGTCGCCCTCCCAGCGGGCGATGACCAGGGTTCCGACGCCGTTGCCGATGAAGTTGGTCAGCGCGCGGCACTGGCTCATGAACCGGTCGACGCCCAGCAGCAGCCCAAGCGCGGCGATGGGAAGGTCGGGGATCACCGCCAGCGTGGCCGCCAGGGTGATGAAGCCCGCGCCCGAGACGCCGCTGGCGCCCTTCGATGTCAGCATGGCCACGCCCAGCAGGGTGAACTCCTGTTGCCAGGTCAGGTGGATATTGGTCGCCTGGGCCAGGAACAGGGTGGCCAGCGTCATGTAGATGTTGGTGCCGTCGAGGTTGAAGCTGTAGCCGGCGGGAACCACCAGGCCGACCGTGCCCTTGCCTGCCCCCAGCCGCTGCAGCTTGGCCATGATCAGCGGCAGCGCGGCCTCCGACGACGAGGCGCCGAGCACGATCAGCAGCTCTTCACGGATGTAGCGCAGGAACTTCCAGATCGAGAACCCGGAAAGCGCCGCCACGGCGCCCAGCACGATCGCCACGAAGAGCGCGCTGGTCAGGTAGAAGGTGGCCACCAGCGCGCTGAGGTTCTTCAGAGACTCCACGCCGAACTTGCCGACGGTGTAGGCCATCGCCCCGAAGGCGCCGAGGGGCGCCAGTCGCACGATCACCCCGATGATCCCGAAGAACACCTTGGCGATGTCGTCCAGGACGTCGGCGGTCCTGGCTCCGAAGTCCCCCATCTTGGTGCAGGCGAAGCCGGTGAGGATGGCGATCACCAGCACCTGCAGCAGGTCGCCGCCGGAAAAGGCGCTGACGAAGGTGTCGGGGATCAGGTGCAGCAGGTAGTCGGCGACCGTCTGGCCGTGCTGGGCCTTGGCGACATAGTCGGCGACGGCCTTGGGGTCGAGGCTGG
>NZ_JANMBF010000061.1:0-4359 GCF_031360265.1 Phenylobacterium sp. | reverse complement strand
GGCCAGCCAGCCCAGCCATTCGAAAAAGTAGTTGGGATGTCGCGACCAGCCCCAGAGGCCCGCGTCACAGACCTGACCCTGGTTGGCGGGCGCGGCCTTGAACATCTTCATCTGGGCGTCGGCCAGGCCCTCGCCGAGGATCGCCAGCACCAGCACCGCGACCGCCAGCACATCGCGCAGGCCGATAGGTCCGGGCGTGCGCGCGGCCAGCAGCACGGAGAGCGCCAGCAGCGCCGTCGCCGGCGCCTGGGGCAGGGCCACGAACAGCATGTTGCGGGGGTAGGCGGCGCCCCAGTCCTGGCGGAACCGCGCGTAGCGAGGGTCCTCCGGGTGGCCGTCGACCCGGCCGGCGATGTAGCGGCCCAGGCGGATCGACCAGAGCGCCACTCGGCCGGCCACCAGCCACTGGCGCGGACTTGGCGCTTCGCCCCACGACAGCGGAACGAGCGCCGCGCCGGCCAGGGCGGCGCCGGACCCGAAGGTCCAGAAGACGTCCGTCCAACCGCCATTGCCGCGCCGAAGTCCGAAGCTCCAGGCCGCGACCATCACCGCCGTCATCAAGACCAGCACGACGAGCGTCAGCGCGATGAGCATGTTGGAGCTGCTTTCCACCCCGTCGATACGAGGCCATACCTTGCATCGGATGCATCCGGCGGGGAAAGCGCAGCGTAGCCTTCCAGGGTGACGCCGGCGGTCGGCGCCGATGTCTGGCGATGAGGTTGCGCGTGTTCGATGCGGACGAGCCGCGGTTGCGGATCGCGGTGGTGGGCGGCGGGATCGCCGGCCTGTCGACGGCCTGGCTGCTCTCGCAACGCCATCAGGTGACCCTGTTCGAGGCCGAGGGACGGCTGGGCGGTCACGCCAACACCGCCGACGCGCCCGGTCAGTTCGCCTCGGTCCCGGTGGATACTGGCTTCATTGTCTACAACGAGCCCAACTATCCGAACTTCACCGCCCTACTCGAGCACCTGGGCGTGGCCAGCCAGCCCGCCGACATGTCGCTGAGCGTCAGCCTGGACGACGGCGCCTTCGAATATTCCAGCCTTGGCTTGGGCGGCCTGTTCGCCCAGCGATCCAACCTGCTGTCGCCGCGGTTCTGGGGCCTGCTGCGCGACGTGATGCGCTTCTATCGCGAGGCGCCGCGCGACCTGGCGGCGCTTGAAGGTCCGCTGACGCCGCTGGACGACTACCTGGAGCGCAAGGGCTATGGGCCGGCGTTCCGGGATGACCATCTGTTGCCCCAGGCCGCGGCGATCTGGTCGACGCCGATGGGGGCGATTGGCGCCTATCCGGCGGCGTCGCTGATCCGTTTCTTCCAGAATCACGGGATGATGAGCCTGTTCGGTCGGGGCCTGTGGCGGACGGTCTCCGGCGGTAGCCGCGCCTATGTCCACGCGCTCACCACCGCTTTCCAGGGCGATGTCCGCACCGCCGCGCGGGTGACGGGGGTGCGGCGCACGCCGGGCGGGGTCGAGGTGCGCGATGCGTCCGGTGGCGTGGAACGGTTCGACGACGTGGTGATCGCCACCCACGGCGACGCGGCGCTGGCGCTGCTCGAGGATCCGAGCCCGGAGGAGCGCCGCCTGCTGGGCGCCTTCCGCTACAGCCGAAACCTGACGGTGCTGCACACCGACCGCGCCCTGATGCCCCGGCGCAGGGCCGCCTGGGCCAGCTGGAATCACATCGGCTATCGCCAGTCGCCGCAGGCCGGCTGCGTGACCTACTGGATGAACCGGCTGCAAAGCCTAAGGGACGCCCCGGAACTGTTCGTCACCCTGGATCCCAAGACGCCGCCGGCCGCCGGGACGGTGATCCGCGCCGAGGTCTACGAGCACCCGCTGTTCGACGCCCCAGCCATTGCCGCCCAGCGCGAGATCTGGAGCGTGCAGGGCGCGCGGCGGACCTGGTTCTGCGGCTCCTATTTCGGCCACGGCTTCCACGAGGACGCGCTTCAGTCGGGCCTGGCGGTGGCCGAGCAATTGGGCGGGCTGCGCCGGCCGTGGACGGTCGCCGAGGCGTCCGGGCGCATCCATGTGAGCGCGCCTGTGGGCGCCGCCGGGCGCGCGGCGGAGACGGCGGCATGAGCCAGACCTCCTGCCTCTATGTCGGTCGTGTCAGCCATGCCCGGGTGAAGCCGCGCCCACACCGGCTTGCCTACCGCATCTTCATGCTGCTGATCGACCTCGACGAACTGCCGAGCCTGCGGCTGAAGACGCTGGGCGTCGGCCGCTTCAACCTGTTCGGCTTCGACCCGGCCAGGTTCGGCGACGGCTCCGGTCGGCCGCTGAAGGTCCAGGTGGAGGCTGACCTGGCCGCCGCCGGCATCGCCCACGGCGGCGCGATCCACATGCTGGCCATGCCGCAGATTCTTGGGCGGGCATTCAATCCGCTGACGGTGTTCTTCTGCCACCGGCCGGACGGCGCGCTGTCGGCGATTCTCTATGAGGTCAACAACACCTTCGGCGAGCGCCACAGCTATCTGATCCCGGCGCCCAACGCGGCTCTGGTGCGCCAGGCCTGCGGCAAGGCGTTCTATGTGTCGCCGTTCATGGACATGGACCTCTCCTACGCCTTCCGCATCCTGCGGCCGGAGGAGAACGTGCTGGTGGCGGTCGATGTGCACGACACTGATGGTCTGATGCTGGCGGCCAGCTTCGCCGGGAACCGCCAGCCTCTGACCGACGTGGCCCTGCTGAAGGCCGGACTGACCCATCCCTGGATGACCCTGGGCGTCGTCGCCGCGATCCACCTGGAGGCGCTGAAAATCTGGCTGAAGGGCGAAAAGATCCGCCACCGCCCGCCGCCGCCCAAACGCCGGGTGACCGTGGCGCCGCAAGGCCGACTTGCGGCTTAGGTCGCGCTGCGCCCTCCTTTATCGACAGCATTTCAAGCTTGACTGATCGTTCAAGCGGAGATTTGATGGATCGATCAACCAAGGGTTCGCCGTGCCGCTTGACACCCGCCTGCGCATCTTGCTCGCCGCCATGGATCTGTTCCAGACCAAGGGCTACGGCTCGACGTCGATCTCCGATATCCTCAGCCGCTCGCAGGCCAACAGCGGCAGCCTCTACCACTTCTTCCCGGGCAAGCAGGACGTTCTGGTGGGCGTCCTCGAGGCCTATCGCGACGGCATCCACCAGATGCTGCTGGAGCCAGCGTGGCAGGGGGTCGCCGATCCCTTCGACCGGATATTCGCTCTGCTTTCCCGCTACCGCAGCGCGTTGCTGGAGACCGAGTGCGTCTACGGCTGCCCGATCGGCAGCCTGGCCCTGGAGCTGCATGAGCCGGACCCGCAGGTCCGAGAGCTGCTGGCTCAGAACTTCACCGGCTGGACGCGCGCCATCGGCGGCTGTCTGGAGGCGGCGTCCGATCGCCTGCCGCGAGGGACCGACATCAAGGCCCTGGCCGAGTTCATCCTGACCACCATGGAAGGCGGCGTCATGCAGGCCCGCACCCATAGGGACATCGCCTATTTCGACCGGGGCGTCGACCAGCTGCGCCAACACATCGACCTGCTGGCCGAGCGCGCCCGACATACCGCTTGAGAGCCTTCAAAGCAGGGGGACTATCCAATGCCACATGTGAACTGGCTGGCCGTGCTGGCGGCGGCGGTTTCGAGCTTCGTCCTGGGCGGGATCTGGTATTCCGCGCTGTTCGCCAAGGCTTGGCAGGCGGCCGCCGGTCTCAGCGACGAACAGATCGCGGGGGGCGACAAGCGGCTGATCTTCGGCGGCGGGTTTGTGCTGTCTCTGATTGCCTCGGCGGTCTTCGCCCTGTTCCTGGGCCCCAATCCGGCGCTGATGCTGGGTTTCGGCGCGGGCTTCGCGGCGGGGCTCTGCTGGGTCACCACGAGCTTCGGGATCAACTATCTGTTCGAGCGCAGGAGCCTGAAGCTGTTTCTGATCAACGGCGGCTACCACACGCTGCAGTTCACCCTGATCGGCGTCATCCTCGGGCTCTGGCATTAGGCTGCGCCGGGCCTACGCTTTTCGGAACACCCGGATCTCGCCCACGCCGCCCAGCGGGATCGGCGCGCGGTCGGCGAGCAGGCCAACGCTGGCGGCCAGGGGTTCGGGGTCAGTGATATAGTAGGTCAGCCGCTCGTCGCCGCGCCGCAGGACCGCGTCGCGGGCGTCGTGCTCCACATACTCGATCACCTGGTCCAGCCGTCCCACCGCCTCGCGGAAGCTCCGCTCCCGGATGTAGAGCAAGAGCCGACCGCCGGCTGGAGTCGGTCTATCCAGGACCGGCAGGCCGGGGTTGGCCGGGCCGGGCCGGCGCATGACCTCTAGCAGTGGCAGGTGGAAAGCGGCCAACCCGCCGGGGCGCAGGTGCCGCGCGGCGGTGGCGAAGGTGTTC
>NZ_JANMBF010000058.1:0-3016 GCF_031360265.1 Phenylobacterium sp. | reverse complement strand
TTCGGCGACCGCGCCACCTACGAGCCCGCTCCGGGCAACCCCAGCGAGGACTATTCGGAGTTCATCATCGCCGGGGTGCCGTCGCTGTTCTGGAGTCTCGGCGGCCTCGACCCGGCGGTCATCGCCGAGGCCAGGGCCAAGGGCGTTCCGGTCCCTGCCAACCACACACCGCAGTTCGCGCCAACGCCCGAGCCGACCATCCGTTTCGGCGTCGAGGCGATGTCCCTGGCGGTGCTCAACGTCATGGCGCCCTGAGGCCGCGCGGGGCTCGGGCGACATTCTGCCGCTTGTCATTTCCGCATAACGCCATGCGTTTATTATTTATCGCATAAATACAATGATCTAACGGCGAGGCGCGCAAGACCAGCGTTGCATCCATGCGCCGGGATTGTGAAGCTTTTTTTGGGGACAGGTCAAATTTCGTCAATAGATTCGGCGTCGCCCTGCAGACACCGTTGGGGACAAGCTGGGCGAAAACTAACCTTTCTCGGGTCTTCAGCAGCGCCGACGAATGTCGGAACGCTTCTGGCCGCGAGGACTGAAAACAACAATTGGGGGTATAGTGGTGAAGAAGAATTGGCATCTGTCGGTCGGCGTCGCCGCCTTGTCGATATTCGGAGCGGGGGTGCCCGCCGCGTCGGCGGCGGACGCCGCCAAGACCAAGGAGCAGAGCACCACCGTTGAGGACCTGGTGGTCACGGCCTCTCGCCGCGAAGAAAAGCTGCAGGACGTGCCGATCGCGGTTCAGGCGCTGAGCGGCGACAAGCTGCAGGAACTCGGCATCACCGATTTCCAGAAGCTGCTGCAGTTCCTGCCCGACGTGCACGCCGCGGGGCGCGGCCCCGGGCAGAACACGGTCTATATCCGCGGTCTTTCGACCGACACGGCCTCGATCCTGATCGGTGGATCGGCCGGCACCAACCCCAACGTCGCGGTCTACCTCGATGACGTGGCGGTCTCCATGCCGGTGCGCAACCTCGACATCTATGCCGCCGACCTGGAACGGATCGAGGTCCTGAAGGGGCCGCAGGGCTCGCTGTTCGGAGCCAGCGCCATGGGCGGGGCGGTGCGCTACATCACTGCCAAGCCGGACCTTAGCGGCTACCATGCCGGATTCTCGGGCAGCTATTCGGTCACCAAGAGCGGTGACCCCAGCGCCGGTGGCCAGGTTTTTGTCAACGTCCCGATCATCGCCGACAAGCTTGGCGTCCGTCTGGTGGTCTACAGCGACCACAAGGGCGGCTACATCGACAATATCGCCGGCACCTACCAGATGCCGCTGACCTCGCCCGGGTTCAGGGGCAGGCCCGGCTTCGCGACGATCCCGCGGCCGGTGGTCAACAACGGGCCGCTGGTCAAGGAGAACTTCAATTTCGCCGACTATCAGGGCCTCCGCCTGTCGGTGGAATATCGGATCAACGACAACTGGAGCATCGAGGCCCAGCACCTCACCCAGACGCTGAACACCGAGGGGGTGTTCGACTACGATCCGACGCTCGGCGATCTGAAGGTCAAGCGCTTCAACCCCGACAGCCTCAAGGACAAGGGCGACGTGTCCGCCTGGACGGTCAAGGGCCGGCTTGGCCAGCTCGACCTGCTCTATACCGGCGGCTACATCAACCGGCGCGCGGTGCAGCGGACGGACTACACCAACTATTCGTCCTCGGGTCCCTACGCCGTCTACTACAACTGCGACTATGCGGCCTATGTCCATGCCTACGGCGGCTCGGCGACGCTGCCGGCCACGGCGGCGTGCCACAACCCGAAGAACCACGTCTTCAACCAGACCCGCAACACCCGCTTCACCGAGGAATTCCGGGTCGCGACCCCGGCCGACTGGCGACTGCGCGCCATCGGCGGAATCTACTACGACAGCGATCACATCTACAGCCAGGATCACTTCGCCTACGAAGGCTCTCTGGAATCCGGTTTCCCCTCGCAGAACACCCCGCTGACCACGGTCACCGCCATCGATCGCAACATTACCGATCCGACGGTCCAGTTCATCAACGACATCACCCGTTCCGACCGGCAGATGGCGGTGTTCGGTGAGGTGGCCTACGACATCCTCCCTGAGAAGCTGACCCTGACTGTGGGCGGACGCTTCTACGACCAGCGGGTGAGCATTGCCGGCGGCGCGAGCTTCGGCAGCCGCTTCAGCCAGGCCGCCGACCATGGCCGCCCCGTCGAAGGCCCGCTGTTCGTCCCGAGGACCGAGACGGGCTTCATCCCCAAGGTCAACCTGACCTACAAGCCGCGTCCCGGGCTGATGGTCTACGCCACCTATTCGGAAGGCTTCCGGCCCGGCGGGTTCAACCGGGGCGGTGGTACGCCGGGTCTGGTCGACCCCGCCTTCAAGGTGCCGGTCTCCTACGGTACGGACACGGTCAAGAACTACGAGATCGGCTGGAAGACCCAGTTCTTCGACAACAGCCTGCAGTTGAACGGCGCGGCCTACTACATCAAGTGGGACAATCTTCAGTCGCAGGTCTATCGTCCGAAGGACTCCTTCCTCACCTTCGTCCAGAACGCCGCCGATGCCGAGATCAAGGGCGTCGAGGGCAGCCTGATCTGGCGCGGCGTGCCGGGTCTGACGGTGACCAGCGCGTTCACCTATACCCATAGCGAGCTCACCCGGGTGACAACCGGCGTCTCCAACCTGCGTCCGGTGGGCAGCCAACTGGCCCTGACTCCGGAGTTGCAGGGCAACATCGGCGTTCGCTATGAGCGCGAGATCGCCGGCGGCGCGAACGGCTATGTCCGAACGGGCGCCCAGGCCGCCGGACGGATGTTGTCCACCATCGACCGTGGGGCAGACGCCTTCGGCAATCCACTGCAGGGCGACTTCCACCTGCGGGCCTATCAGACCTTCGACGCCGGGATCGGGGTGATCAAGGACAACTGGACGCTTGAGGTGTTCGGCGAGAACCTGTCCGACACGCGTGCGCAGCTCTATGCCAACGCGTCGGACCGGGTGCTGCGCATCACCACCAACCGGCCGCGCACGTTCGGCGTG
>NZ_JANMBF010000191.1:0-1825 GCF_031360265.1 Phenylobacterium sp. | reverse complement strand
CCTGGCGCCCGGCGCATCGCCGGCCGGAGAAGACCCGCCTCCGTGCCGCTACCTAGGGGGCGCACACGAATATTCGCCGACGGGGCGAAGCGCGAGCCTGCGATCATCGACGACGGAGTTTTCTCATGACCCTCACGCGCTCGCCCAGTTCCGCTCCGGTCGCCAGCCTGATGGACCGCATCGGTCTGCGGATGCCCTTCGCCAAGGGCGAGGAGATCTTCGGCCAGGCCGATGCGGCCGACATGATTCACGGCATCGTCTCGGGCGCCGTACGGACGACCCGGCTCCACAGCGACGGCCGGCGGCAGATCGGCGATTTCTACTATCCCGGCGACATCATCGGGCTGGAGACCGGCGGTTTCTACAGATTCTCGGCCGAAGCCCTCAGCGACTGCGTGATCCACGTGGTCAAGCGCGCGTCGCTGAATAGCCTGAGCGGCGACGCCGGTCTGGACGGGACGCTGTGGGAGGCCACGCGCCGCGAGCTCGAGCGGACCCAGGAGCATCTGCTGATGCTCGGCCGCAAGAGCGCCTGCGAAAAGGTCGCCAGTTTCCTGATGGACGTGGCCCGACGTGTCGGATCCGAGGATGTGTCGCTGCCCATGGGCCGCCAGGACATGGCCGACTACCTCGGCCTGACCATCGAAACCGTCTCGCGGATGGTCACGCAGCTGCAGGGCTCGCGGATCGTCGAGTTCGCCTCGGCCCGGCAATTCCGGGTGACCCGCTGGCCAGCCCTCGAGCGACTGGCCGCCTGACTCTTCGCCGCACCCCAGGATCTTGAAGAGGAGTTCGCCATGACCACGCTTGAGGACGCCCCGGTTCAACACGCCGCCGTCCACCGCGAGAGCCTGCCGCGCAGCATCCTGGTCCATGTCGAGGGCGGTCCCGATGCGGCGGGACGCCTGCGCCTCGCCGTCGACCTGGCCCGCAGGTTCGACGCAACGCTGATCGGTCTGGGCGCGGAGATGATCCAGACCTTGAGCGATCCCTCCGGGATGCTGGGCGGGGAGTGGGTCGTCCAGTTGCAGAGCCTGGTCGAAGACAACCTCAGGCGGGCCGAGGAAACCTTCCGCGCCGCGACCGCTGGCATGGACACCGACTGGACCGCCATCGAAGCCTTTCCGGCCCGCGCCATGGCGCGCCATGCGCGCTCCGCCGACCTGATCGTCGCCGGCGGCGCGCCGCTGGGCGGCGAGGGGGCCTATCGCGCCGCCCACCCCGCCGAATTGGTCATGCAGTGCGCGCGCCCGGTGCTGGTGGCGCCGCCGAAGCCCGGAAGGTTCCACGGGCGCGCCGTCATTGTGGCCTGGAAGGACACCCGCGAGGCCCGGCGCGCGCTGACCGACAGCCTGCCGTTCCTCAAGGCTGCCGAACAGGTCGTGGTCGTCGAATGCTGCGCCAGGGACGAAGTGGTCGCGGCGGGCCACAACACGTCAGACGTGGTCCAGCAGCTTCGCCGTCACGGCGTCGAGGCCTCAGGCAAGGCGATCCCCGCCGCGCCGGAGCGGGTCGCCACGGAACTCCAGATCGCCGCCCAGGAGATCGGCGCGGACCTGATCGTCGCCGGCGCCTACGGCCATACGCGGCTCGGGGAATGGGCCTTCGGCGGGGTGACCTACGACCTGCTCAACACCCCCGAACGTTTCATCCTTCTGAGCCACTGAAGTCAGAGTCCCGGGCGGGCTCGGCGCCATCTTCGACGACGCTAGACCCTGTCCCGGCTGACTTGACTCAAGTCAGCCGGGACAGAACAGGGTCGTCGCTTATATCTGGAGCCCTTCTCCTCCACTCAGGTTGAGCCAACCTGAGTGGGAAGGGCTCT
>NZ_JANMBF010000170.1:0-8072 GCF_031360265.1 Phenylobacterium sp. | reverse complement strand
GCGCCGGCCCGCAGATGAACCTGAAGGTCACGCCGCGCCGCCCGACCGCGCGGGTGCAGGAGGACCCGCAGGCCAGGCTCTCGCCGATGACCGAGGCCGAACGCCCGCCCTTCGTCGGCAAGGTGATCGCCATCGCCAGCGGCAAGGGCGGGGTCGGCAAGTCGACCGTGGCGGTGAACCTGGCCGCGGCCTTCGCCCACCTCGGCCTGAAGGCGGGCCTGCTGGACGCCGACATCTATGGCCCCTCGGCGCCGCACATGATGGGCATCAAGGACGAGCCCGAGTTCGACGCCGAAAAGCGGCTGATCCCGCTGATCGCCTGGGGCGTCAAGGTGATGTCGATCGGCTTCATCGTCGAGGATGGGGCGGCTAATATCTGGCGCGGCCCGATGGCGTCGTCGGCGCTGCGCACCCTGATCAACAGCGTCTGGGGCACAAAGGACGATCCGCTGGACGTGCTGGTCATCGACCTGCCCCCGGGCACCGGCGACATTCAGCTGACCCTGGTGCAGCGGCTGCAACTCGACGGGGTGGTGATCGTCTCGACGCCGCAGGAAATCGCCCTGATCGATGCGCGCCGCGCGGCCACCATGTTCCGCAAGACCGGCGCCTCGATCCTCGGCGTGGTGGAGAACATGGCCTGGTTCGCCGACCCCGCGACGGGGACCCGCATCCCGATCTTCGGCGAGGGCGGCGCGGCCCGGGAGGCGCAGGCCCTGGGCGCGCCGCTGCTCGGTCAGGTGGCGATCGACGTGGCCCTGCGCCAGGCCTGCGACGATGGCGCGCCGTTGGTCGCCACGGCGCCACAGAGCGCCGCGGCCCAGGTGTTCATCGAGATGGCCAGGCGGCTGGCCTGATCTATTCGGCCGGGGCGGGCGGGGCTTCCGCCGAACCCAGCAGGCTTTCCTCCGACGATGCGAGCGAGACGCGCTCGCGCGCGTCGAGAGCCGCCTTGATCTCGCTGTGCCTTTGCGGCGTCAGCTTGTAGCCGAAGAACACGGTCGCTCCGATGAGCACGAAGATCACGGGCGCGAACAGATAGCACATCTGCAGTCCGAAGATGGCTTCGGGCGTATTGAAGGCGTGCGGTTTGGGATTGAAGCCCACGTATTGCAGGATCGGCAGCACGATAATGGCGGTGACCGAGGTGCCGATCTTCTGCACCAGGATCACCAGAGAATAGAGCACCCCGGCCCGCTCCTTGCCGGTCGACAGACGCAGCTCGTCGGTGACGTCGCCGACCATGGCGCGCATCATCGGAATGAAGGCGCTGGCCGAAAAGCCGACGGCGAACATGCCGACGGCGGTGGCCGCCAGCAGGCCTGCCGGGATGGCCATGAGGATCGACTGGGTGACGCCATAGGCCAGACAGGCGATCTGGATCGCGCGATGCTTCCCGACCCGGTCGGCGATGTGGGCCCAGATCGGCGCGCCGATGATCCCGGCGCCGATGTAGGGGATCAGCAGGTAGCTCACCTGGCTGATCTCGAACCCCTTGGCGGTGTGGAAAAAGAACACGTACATCGGGGCGGTCGTATTGGCGCCCAGCGTCAGCAGGAGATCGGCCAGCACCAGGCGGGACATCGACCCGGTGGTGAAGATCGCCGCCAGGTCCTTGAGTCCTGAGCGCTCTCGCCTGATGTCCCGCACCACGCGTTCGGGCGTGAACAGCGCATTGATCGGAATGGTGATCACCGCCACCACGATCAGGATCCAGGCGAGCTTGGGCATGGAGTCGCCGTCGCCGGGCTTGATGGCGCCGTGGGACAGAATGGGCGCGAGCAGCAGGCTCACCGAGCCGATGACCGCGACGCCCTGGGTCCAGCCAAAAATCCGCGACCGTTCCTTGTAGTCGCCGGCCAGGTTCGCGCCCCAGGCGGCGTGGGAAAGGCCCAGCAGGGAGTAGGCGAGGTAGCAGACCAGCAGCCAAGGGACCAGGTGCTCAAGGCCGGCGCCGGCCGGCGGGTTGAGCAGCTTGTAGACGCCAAGAATGAACACGGGCAACGACAGCACGAACCAAGGCTTGAAGCGGCCGATGGGCGTCTCGAAGCGATCCATCAGCCAGCCCAGGACGAAGTCGAAGCCCACGTCGATCAGGCGAAGGGAACTGAGCGTCGCCCCAAGCACCGCCAGCTTGATGCCGACCGTGCCGGCGTAGAACGGCGTGATGTAGGTCCCCAGGACCAGGAGCAGCATGTAGACCGGGATGCTGCCGGTGGCGAAGGCCAGGACGCGGGGCAGGGGCAGGCGGCCCGCGGGGGCCGTGGAGGCTGAGGTCACAAGGCGTCTCCCAATATCACTAGGTCGCCCTCTGGGGGGCGCTTATGGCGACAGGGGAGCGTCTGGACGTCCCGTGCGCAAGGGCTTTGCTGCGCGGCGGCTCAGGCTTCGCTGCCGGTGAGGGCGGCGGCCAATGTGGCTTCGGCCTCCAGGGCGTCGCGCGCGTCAAGCTCGCGGCGGATCTCGGCGTGGCGCTCGGCTGAGAGCTTGTAGCCGATGAAACAGGCGCCGCCGAGCATCACGAAGATGATCGGGCCCCAGGCATAGGCCAGTTCCAGGCCGCGGATCTGATCGGGCCCGTTCGCCGCGCCCTCGACGGGATTGTAGCCCACCACGCTCAGCACCCAGAAGGTCAGCGTGATGGCCAGGGCGCTGGCCGCCTTGGTGGTGGCGCTGGTCAGGGCGTAGAGCAGGCCGATCTCGTGGCGACCCTTCTCCAGTCGGATCTCGTCGCCGATGTCGGCGGTGATCGAGCGGATCATCACCACCGTGCCGGCGGCCAGCGCGCCAGCGAGCAGCATGGCCGGGGCGGCGATGGCGAAGTTCGCCTTGGGCGAGACGAAGATGACGATCAGCATCAGCGAATAGCCGGTGGTGGTCACGGCCAGGGCGCGATGCTTGCTGATCCGATTGGCCAGCCAGGCGGTCGCCGGCGCGCCCAGCAGGGCCGCGGCGATATAGATCACCAGCAGCGCATTGGCCGCGGTCGTGGTGAACCCTCGGCTGTCCTTGAAGAAGAACAGATAGAGGGCCGCCATCCAGCCGGGGCCCAGCGTCACCAGGAAATCGGCGGCCACCAGGCGCAGGATGTTCGGACGGACCAGCAGGGCGCCGTAATCGGCCAGCCGGAAATTGTGCGCCGTCGCGAGCTTGTTGAGCGGCTCGGGCGTGGGCAGCGCCGCGATGACGATCGCCACGGGCGACAGGCCGAACAGGAACCAGCCCACCGCCTGGACCCCTTGCGCGTCCGTGCCGTGCCGCTGGGCGACGACGATGGGGATCACCAGGATGGCCACCGAGCCCAGGGTTCCCAGGCCCGCCATCGCGCCGAAGATCCGCGACCGCTGGCTGTAGGTCGCCGCCAGCGTCGAGGCCCAGGAATTGGCCGCCAGCAGCAGCAGCGACATGCCCAGGTACATGATCAGGAGCCAGATCAGCAGATAGCCGCCGCCGACGCCGACCGGCGCCTGATAGAGCCGATGGATCGCCAGCATCAGCACCGGCGCGCCCAGCAGCATCCAGGGCCGGTAGCGGCCGATCCGCGAGCGGGTGCGGTCCATCAGAAGCCCGAGCGCCGGGTCGAGCGGGATGTCGATCAGCCGCACCAGGCCGAAAATGCCCCCCACCGCCAGGCCCAGGCCGATGTGGCCGGCGAAAAACCGGGGAACCTGCACCGCGACCGAGGTGACCAGGGCCGAATAGGGGAGGTAGGCGCAGGCGAACGTGAGAACCGCGAGCAGCGACAACTGCCCGGCGGGCGGACCCTTGGCCTGCGACAAATCCTGGTCCTCCGCGCCACGTCGCACCTCAGGCGGGCGCGCTCACGCGGCAAGGATAGGCTTGAGGCCCCGAGGAAGGGCAAGTGGATTCGGCGTAATGCGGGTCGCCGGCGCCGTTTGCGTCGCCGTCAGCCGCCCTGCATCTTGCGGAACACCTTGCCGGACTGCTCGCCCCCGGCGTTGTAGGGCTGCTGGCCGGCCGGGTCGGTGATCCGGGCCCAGTTGTCGCGCACTTCCTCCACCGACAGGCCGCCCTCGCCCAGGTAGACGCCCTCGGTCTCGACGATGTGGGCGAGCGCGAAGACGCCGGCGCCGGCGGTCAGGATGCAGCCGGTGGGCGCCTCTTCGGAGCACAGGAACACCACGCCGGGCGTCACATATTCGGGCTTCAGCTTGGCCAGGATTTCCGGCGGCATCAGGTTCTCGGTCATCCGGGTTGCGGCGACCGGGGCGATGGCGTTGACGTGGATGTTGTTCTTCTGGCCCTCGAGCTTCAGCGTGTTCATCAAGCCGATGATGCCCAGCTTGGCCGCGCCATAGTTCGACTGGCCGAAATTGCCGTAGAGGCCCGACGACGACGTCGTGCAGACGATGCGGCCATAATTCTGGTCCTTCATGATCTCCCAGACCGCCTTGGCGGGCTTGACCGTGCCCATCAGGTGGACGCCAAGCACGAACTCGAAGTCGGCGATCTCCATCTTGGAGAAGGACTTGTCCCGCAGCACGCCGGCGTTGGCGACCAGGACGTCGATGCGGCCCCAGGCGTCCATGGCGTGCTTGACCATCAGGGCCACGCCGGCGTCGTCGGTGACCGAGCTGCCGTTGGCGATCGCCTCGCCGCCGAGGGCCTTGATCTCGTCGACCACGGCGTTGGCCGCGTCGGATCCGCCGCCGGACCCGTCCATCGAGCCGCCCAGATCGTTGACCACCACGCGCGCGCCACGCCGGGCGAGCTCCAGGGCGTGCTGGCGGCCCAGGCCCCCGCCCGCGCCGGTGACGATGGCCACTTTGCCGTCGAAGCGAAGGTCCGCCATGGGAAAATCCTCTCTGCGCGCATTGCCGAATTCGGCGGGCCTTGTGCGGGGTGAGGCCGGGCGCGTCAACCGCGCTTTGGCTCAGCCCGCCGCGGCGGTCAGCGCCTGGGCCTGCTGCTGGGTGCGCAGGAATTTCACCAGCACCCGCTGGCCGATCAGGAACGGGGCGCCTTGCGTGGACACCACCACCTCGACCACGCGTTCGTCGCTGCGTTCGGTGGGGTCGTCGGACTGCAGCTTACGCGCGCCGAACACCGCGGCGCGGCGCAGCACCTTGCCGGCGATCACCTTGGCCGGGTCGGCCTCCGGCGACAGCTGCACGGCCTGGCCGATCGTGACGAAGGGCAGCGCGCTCTCGGCGATCTCGGCGCGGACGATGCGGTCGGCCCGGGGCTCAAGGTCGAACATGTTGGAGACGTTCAGCGTCGAGGCGCCGGCGCCGGGGTTGGCGTAGCGGCGCACGATCCGTCCGTCGGCGGGCGCGCGGATGATGGTCAGTTCCTGGTTGTAGCGCGCCTGGCTCAGCCGGGCCTGGGCCGCGCCGACGGCGGCGTTCTGAGCCTCGATCCCGGCCTGGGCCTGGCGGACGGCGTCCTGCGCCTGGTCGATTTTCTGGCCGGCCACGAAATTGGACGCGACCAGGGCCTGCAGCCTGGCCAGTTCACGCCGCGCGGTGGACAGCTGCACCTGCAGGACGGGGATCTGCGCCTGGGCCTGGCGCATGTCGGCCGCCGCGCTCTGGGCCCGCAGCCGCGGCTCCTCGTCCTCCAGGCGCGCCAGCACCTGGCCCTTGGTCACCGCCTCGCCTTCCTGCACCAGCACGTCGCGGACGATGCCGGAGGTGCGCGCGGCGACCTGGATCACCCCGCCCTCGACGTCGGCCTTGCCGTTGGCGATGGCGACATAGGGGCTCTTCGGCGCCGTGGCCGCGGCGATCTTGGCCTCCTGGGCCTTCCTGGCCCGGGCCTGGCCGGACAGGAACAGGCCCCCGCCGCCCAAGATGACGATCAGGACGGCGACGAGCCAGACGATGCGGTTACGGGCGAGAGCGAGCATGACGTTGGTCCTTAGGCCCCGACAAGAACGGGCTGGTGATGGCTGTGCCCGCTGGGCGCCCCTGTCGCGCCGCTCACGGTGGGAACGACGCGCCGGTCGCTGAGGATCTGGCCGTCCTCGATGTGGATGATGCGGTCGGCGTAGCTCTCCAGCCGCGGGTCGTGGGTGACGCAGACCACCGCGGCCCCGAACGACTTGGCCGCCCGCTGCAGCAGCTTGATCACCACCTGGCCGCTCTCGCCGTCCTGGGGGGTGGTTGGTTCAGCGGCTATCAGCTGCGTGGGGTCCTTGGCCCGCGCCCGGGCGCGGGCGACCCGCTGTTTCTCGCCGCCGGAGAGCTCGGAGGGGCGCTGGTTCATGCGCATCTCAAGGCCGACCTCGGTCAGCGCTGTGGCCGCCTTGTCGCGCGCGTCGGCGCGAGAGAAACCCTTGTATTTCAGAATGATCTCGACCTGCTGGAGCGCGGTGAGCGCCGGGAACAGGTTGAAGCCCTGGAAAATGAAGCCGCAGTGGTCGAGCCGGAAGCGGTCGATCTTGCCCGGCCGATAGCTCCACAGGTCCTCGCCCAGGGCGCTGACCGATCCGGCGTCGGGCCGCAGCAGGCCGGAGAGCGCGGCGACCAGGGTCGATTTGCCCGAGCCTGACGGCCCCATGACCATGGTGACGTCGCCGTGCAGGGCCTCGAAGTCCACCGACTTCAGCACCTCGATGTGGGTGCGCCCGGTCTTGAATCGCTTGGTCAAACCGTGAGCCACGATCGCTGGCGCACGGGGGGCGGGAGCGCTGTGGGCGTGTTGGGCGTTCATCGCAGCAGGTCCGCGGGTTGGCTTTTCTTCAGGATGCCGAGGGACAGCAGTCCCGAGGCGATGGAAATGACCACGAGCAGGGTGGCGACGCCGATGACCCAGGCGGCCGGAAAGCCCATCGGCAGGCCGCCGCTCTGGCCCAGCAGGTAGACGAGCCAGGTGAACACCGCCGTGGCGATCAGGCCGGCGAGGCCGACCCACACCGACAGCTCCAGGATGATCCAGCGCAGCGAGCCCATGGACACGCCCAGCGCCCGCAGGCTGGCGAACTCCTTGATGCTGGCCAGGATCGCGCCGCGCAGGGTCTGGGAGGTGATGCCGACGCCGATCAGGAAGCCCAGGAAGACCGAGAAACTGAGGAAGATGCCGATGATCTGTTCGCTCATCAGCGCGGTCTCGTTGGCCTTGGCCAGATCGCCCTTGGTCCAGGCCTTGTAGGCGCCCTTGGACGTGGCGTTCAGCTGATCGACCACCTGCTGAACCTGGGAGGGATCGCGCAGCCGCACCATCAAGGGGCCGGTCTTGCCGTTCTTGGGGCCCATGCCCAGAAGCCGCATGGTGTCGCGCGACATGTAGACCGTGGGCTGGTTGACGTTCGGATAGGTCTCCAGCAGCGCGCGCACATGCACCGTCTTGCCATTCAGCGTGGCCGTGGCGCCCAGGTGGGTCCCCAGCGTCTTCTGCGCCGACTTGTCGATCACCACGGCATAGGGCTCTAGCAGGGCCAGCCGGACCGATTCCGGATAGTCCAGGGGCAGGGTCACCGCGCCCGGCCGCGGATCGACGTCGAAGGTGTTGACGAAGGTGGTGACGGTCTTCTTGCCCGGCGCGGGCGTGTTGACCCAGCGCGCGCCGTCGCCGTCGAGGCTCTCGACCTCGACCACCTGCGGGTTCAGGTAGATCAGCGGCTGGATGCGTTCGGGCAGGCCATCGGGCCCGGAATTGATCAGGCTCTCGTTCTTCGGGGCAAGGATCATCAGGTCGGCGCGGCTGCGGTCGATCGAGGCGGTGATCGCCCGGACGATGCCGGTGAACATGCCCACCTGCGCCAGGATCAGCAGGCCAGAGAACGCCAGCGCCACCACGGCCGCCGTATAGCGCCTCCATTCGTAGAGCAGCGTGGCCAGGGCCAGCGACATCGGTGCGTCTCCCGTTCCGAGCGCGAGATGTCGTGCGGCCGCCGCGAGAGCCAGTTAATTCCCGGTAACGGGGCCTTGCCCGAACCCCTCGCGAAGCCGCATGGCGCGCTCAGTTACGAGGAGGCGGCAGGCGGTTCGGACGGATGCGATCGTCCCGATTAAACCTTTGTAATGGGCGCTGTAACTACGGTGACAATTACGAACTACGGTGATGGTGTGGACGGCGAGCGCCGTCCACACCATCACCGTAATCCGAGC
>NZ_JANMBF010000128.1:0-2348 GCF_031360265.1 Phenylobacterium sp. | reverse complement strand
AACGCCTTGAGGCGGATGCGGATGTTCTGACGATCCATATCGCTCTTTTCGTTCCCTACAGACGACGAACCGTCCGCGTGATCTCGACCATTTCAAAGACCAACCCGAACTCTCCGAAGAGAGCGCGTACGCGTAAGTCCGCAAAAACGACTTAGGCCCGCGCGATACCCGCGAGGGCCTCTGCCAGGACGCCGACGAAGGCACTGTCCCAACCCGTTCCGCGGACCGCGTCTGACCCGAAAGTCACAGCCGGTCCAACAGGAGGCGCGTTACTACCGGCTCGACTCGCCCGCGTCAAGGCCGGCGCGGCGACGGATCGGGCAATCGGGCATGCTGGCCCGGTCAGCGGATCAGCACCTTGCCGGATCCCATGACGAACTTGGAAACCGCGCCCTTCACCGCCCGGACCCGGACATCGCCTGAGCCGGCGATGGTGGCCTTCAGACTGTCCGCATCGCCACCGAAGTCGACATTTCCCGAGCCGGCCAGAGTGACGGCCATGGCGGCGGCGTGGCCGGCGGCGACCCTGACGTCGCCGGAACCGGCCGCATGGACCTTGAACGCCCCGTTGACCGAGGCTGCCGTAACGTCGCCCGAGCCCGCGATATCGATCTCCAGCGGCCCGCGAACGTCGCCGATCACGGTATTGCCCGACCCCGCGACGCGAATCTTGGCCGCACCGGCCGAGCCAGCCCGGGTGGCGCCCGAACCCGCCTGGCTGATGGCCATCTTCCCGCCCACGTTGGCGACGGTCCAGTCACCGCAGCCGGCGTTGCCCAGCCGGACACTGTCGGCCCTGCCCACGGAGCCCCAGACGGCGCCGCCGGCATCGACGTCGACATCGACGGGGGTGCGGATGACCACCTGGGGCATGTCGCGCCAGGCGACGTCGCCGACCTTGCGGACACGCACGCTGACGGCGTCGCCGGAGCCGTGGCAGCCGCGGATGCGCTGGCCCAGCCGACCGTTGACGATGGTCCGACCGCCAAGAATCCTGACGTCGATCGGTAGGCCAGGGTGGGTGGCGATGACCTCGACCTTGACGTCGCTCCGGCGCTCGGGAATCACCGTGACACGGGCCACCGCGTCCTTGATCTCCACGGAGGCCGCGCGGGCGGCGCCGCCGCTGAGGAGCATCACCGCAATGGCGCCGAGCCTGAAGAGTTCTCGCATCTGAGGTTCCTGTCTTGGGGTCTCTGGACTTGGGTCGCGCAGGTCAGACTCAGCCGATCGTGACGTGGCCGCCGCCGGAGATGGACTTGATGACCTGGCCAGTCACCTGCTTCACGCGGATATCGCCAATTCCGGAGATCGAGGCGTCAAGACTTTCGGCCTGGCCGCCGAATCCGATCGAGCCGAGACCGGACACCGAAGCCCGGACCGCGCCGGCATGTCCGCCGAGCACATTGATCTTGCCGACGCCCGAGACGTGGGCCTGCAAGGCGCCGGACAGCTCGCCCACCGTCATGCCGCCCGCGCCGGACAGGATGGCGTCCAGGCCCTGGCGAACCTGGGTCGCGCGCACGGCGCCGGCTCCGGAAAGGTGGACGGTGAGGCGGCCCGCCGACCCCATCCGCACATCGCCTGCCCCGGATTCACGCAAGGTGACGTCTCCGGCCACGTCGGCAATGGTCCAGGCGCTGCACCCCGAATCTCGAAGGTCGAGGCTTGCCGATCGGCCGATGGCGCCGAACACCGCTCCGCCAGCCTCGACCACGACGGCCCTGGGCGTGCGGATCACCACCTGGGGCATGTCCTTGTAGTCAACCGCGCCGACACCGCGCACGCGCGTCTGCGGATGTTGTTCACGACCGTGGCAGCTGAAAATGCGATGGGCGAGCCCGCCGTCGATGGTCGTCAGGGCCCCGGAGGTGGTCACCTTCAGCGGCAGGGCGGCGTTGGTGGTGACGAACTCGACCTTCACGTCGGCGCGGTCCTCCGGGATCACCGTGACACGGGCCACCGCATCGCGGATCTCTATGGACGCACCCGCGGGCGCCGCGTCCGACGCGCTAGCGGCAGCGAGCACCGCAGCCGTGGCGATGAGCGAAAGCGCAAGTCGCATGGCGTTGTCTCCCCAGCCAAATCCTGCCGGACGCTATCCGCACGCAGTCGCGGAAGCAGCTTAATTCGCGGTCATGACTTTCGAGTCAGGGGGAAACAGAATGGCCGCCGGGTCGCCCCGACGGCCTGTTGTTCGATCCTTGCGGGCGTCCGGCCCTACTTAAGGATCTTGCTCACTACGCCGGATCCGACCGTGCGGCCGCCTTCGCGGATGGCGAAGCGCAGGCCGGTGTCCATGGCGATCGGGGTGATCAGTTCCACCGTCAGCTCGGTGTTGTCGCCGG
>NZ_JANMBF010000127.1:0-4434 GCF_031360265.1 Phenylobacterium sp. | reverse complement strand
CCGGCGACAACACCGAGCTGACGGTGGAACTGATCACCCCGATCGCCATGGACACCGGCCTGCGCTTCGCCATCCGCGAAGGCGGCCGCACGGTCGGATCCGGCGTAGTGAGCAAGATCCTTAAGTAGGGCCGGACGCCCGGCCATGCCGCCGACGGGGGCGCCGTGCGCCTCAGCCTTGCTCCGCGGCGCCCTCGCTGCTAAACGACCCGGCTCCGACGATGAGCCGCGTGCGCCGTGGGGCCTGCCGCTTTCCGGCGCGTTGACTGATGGTCGGGGGCCGCGAATTTCCGAGGGGCCGTAGGAGTGTAGCTCAGCTGGTAGAGCATCGGTCTCCAAAACCGAGGGCCGGGGGTTCGAGTCCCTCCACTCCTGCCACCCTATATGTCTGAGAACCGGGGCGCGATGTCCGCAGCCCCAAAGCCGAGAGTACGAAGAACGCCGCATGGCCAGGAAACCGGGAACCAATCCCTCCGCGATCCGCAATCGCGCCGCCAAGACCGCCGCTGTGATGGCCTCGTCATCGGCTGGCGCGCTGGCGCCCGTGAAGAAGAGGGTCAACCTCGTCCAGTTCTTCCGCGAAGTCCGCGCCGAAGCGCGTAAGATCACCTGGACCACCCGCCGGGAGACCTGGATCACCTCGGTGATGGTCGCCATCATGGTCGTCGTGGCCGTCATATTCTTCTGGATCGTGGACGGGGGGATCAGCCTGGCGATCAACCAGATCCTCAAGCTCGCGGCCGGACGTTAGGTTAAAGACATGTCAGACGCCGCCGAAACCGCCGCCCCCTCCAACCCCCACCACAAGTGGTACATCGTCCACGCCTACTCGAACTTCGAGGGCAAGGTGAAGGAGTCGATCCTCGAGCAGGCCAGGACCCAAGGGCTCGCCGAGAACTTCTCCGAAGTGCTGGTCCCCACCGAGGCGGCCACCGAGATCCGCCGCGGCCGCAAGATCGAAGTGCAGCGCAAGTTCTTCCCGGGCTACGTGCTGGTGAAGATGGAGCTCACCGACGAAGCCTATCACCTGATCAAGAACATACCGAAGGTGACCGGCTTCCTGGGCTCCGGCTCCAAGCCCATGCCGGTCTCCGAGAAGGAAGTGGCCCGCATCATCGGCGCCATCGAAGAGGGTGTCGAGCGGCCCAAGCCGACCATCCAGTTCGAGATTGGCGAGCAGGTTCGCGTCACCGACGGCCCCTTCGCCAGCTTCAACGGGTCGGTGGAACAGGTCGACGAAGAACGCTCGCGCCTGCGCGTCACCGTGTCGATCTTCGGCCGCGCCACCCCCGTCGAACTCGAATACAGCCAGGTCGAAAAAACCAGCTGAGGCGTCCAGATGGACCGCCAAGAACGCCAAGGACGCCAAGAGCCGTCGGCGCTCGCCGACGCGACGGCCAAGCAGGTCATTGATGCGGGCCTCAAGGTCCACCGTGCGCTTGGACCTGGCCTCTTAGAGTCCGCCTACGAGGTATGCTTGGCTCACGAGCTCAGTCTTCGCGGGGTTAGCGTAAGCCGGCAAGTCCCACTGCCACTGCAATACGAGGGCCTCCGCTTGGAGGCCGGCTACCGGTTGGACCTCGTGGTCGCCGACTCGGTAATTGTCGAGGTGAAGGCAGTCGAATCTTTGTCGCGCCTCCATGAGGCGCAATTGATCACCTATCTCAAGCTTTCCGGCCTTCGCCTTGGTCTGCTGATGAACTTCAACGTGGCGCTATTCAAGGACGGAGTTCGGCGCCTCGTTGGCTAGGTCGCTTGGCGTCCTTGGCGTCTTGGCGGTTCAATCCTGACGCCAGAGCCAGCGCAGGGTGTCGGCGAAGACGGCGCCGGCGTGGCTGAGGCTGTGGCCGCCTTCGCCGAAGACGAATTTCACATCGTAGCCGGCGAACGCCAGGGAGGCGGCGACCTCCTTGTTGGCCGCGGGCCAGCTGCCGAACAGGATGTCGGCGTCAGCCGCCCCGCTCTGCATCCAGACGCGGATCGGCTTGCGGTCGGTCGAGCGGATCAGGAACGGATAGTTGTGCCCCCCGCGGATCGCCGTGAACGAGCCGCAGTGGCTGATCACCCGCCCGAACGCGTCGGGCCGTCGCCACGCCGCGGTGAAGGCGCAGATCCCGCCGGAGGAGATGCCGCAGACAGTGCGCCACGCCGGGTTGCTCGTCAGCGCGCACCCGATCTGCGCCTCCACGAACGGCAGCAGATCCTCCAGCAGAAAGCGGGCGTAGAGGTCGGTCAGGCTGTCGTATTCGAAGCTGCGCTGCTGCGGATTGTCCGGGTTTTTGCCTGGCATGACGAAGACGGCGACGGTGGGCGGCGCTTCGCCGGCGGCGATCAGGCTGTCCAGCACGGCGGCCGCGCGGACCGGCCCGTCGCGGTCCAGGTACCAGGACCCGTCGTTGAAGACGATCACCGCCGGCGGCGGCCCGGCCGGATCGAAACCGGGTGGCGTGTAGATCCGCACGTCCCGGGTTGTGCGGGGAAAGATCCTGGCTCCGGCCCAGTCGCGGTGCGAGACTACCTGTCCGCGCGGGACATCGCCGGCGGGCGAAGCTTCGGGGCAGGGGTGATATTGCCGGTCGCTGGGGACCGACAGCGCCTGCTGGATTTCCCGGTTGGCGCGACCGTTGACCACGCGGGTCGGATCGACGTCGCCCAGCGCGCGGTGCAGGCCCAGGGCCTCGTAGGTCTCGGTGTCCATCGTCGTCTCCGCTTACGTCCGCACCACAGCATTGCCCGGAATGCGGCAACCTGCTACTTGCGCCGGCTTCGTAGTTCGCGACGATTTCAAATCCGTGGGAGGGGCTGCCCGAACCACGGCCACATAGGCGGCTTTCGCGAGCCGCCGCATTGGAGACAGGCATGGCCAAGAAAATCTTGGGCTATATCAAGCTGCAGGTGCCCGCCGGCGCCGCTACCCCTTCGCCGCCCATCGGGCCGGCGCTGGGCCAGCGTGGCGTCAACATCATGGGCTTCTGCAAGGAATTCAACGCCCGCACCGAAAAGGAAGCCAAGGGAACGCCCCTGCCGACGGTGATCACCGTCTATCAGGACAAGAGCTTCACCTTCGTCACCAAGACCCCGCCGGCGACCTTCTTCATCAAGCAGGCGCTCAGTCTGAAGTCGGGCTCCAAGGAGCCGGGCCGCGCCAGCGCCGGCAAGATCACGCGCGCCCAGCTGCGCGACATCGCCACGAAGAAAATGAAGGACCTCAACGCCAACGACGTCGAGGCCGCCGCCAAGATCATCGAGGGCTCCGCGCGCTCGATGGGTCTGCAGATCGTGGAGGCCTAGCATCATGGCAAGCACCAAGCGCATCAAGGCCCGCACCGGCGACCGCTCCGTCGCTCACCCGGTTGAAGACGCCGTCAAACTGGTCAAGGCCAACGCCACGGCCAAGTTCGACGAAAGCGTCGAGATCGCCGTCAACCTGGGCGTCGACCCGCGCCACGCCGACCAGCAGGTCCGCGGCGTGGTCTCGCTGCCCTCCGGCACCGGGCGCGACGTCCGCGTCGCCGTGATCGCCAAGGACGCCAAGGCCGCCGAGGCCACCGCCGCGGGGGCCGACATCGTCGGCGCCGAGGATCTGGTCGAGCGCATCCAGGGTGGCTTCATGGAGTTCGACCGGGTCATTGCGACCCCCGACATGATGGCCCTCGTCGGCCGTCTGGGTAAGGTTCTGGGCCCGCGCGGCCTGATGCCGAACCCGCGCGTCGGCACGGTGACGCCCAACGTCGGCCAAGCGGTCAAGGACGCCAAGGGCGGCGCCATCGAATTCCGCACCGAAAAAACCGGCATCATCCACGCCGGCATCGGCAAGGCGAGCTTCACCGACGAGCAGCTGCTGGTCAATGTGCGAGCCCTGGTTGACGCGCTGAACAAGGCCCGGCCCTCCGGCGCCAAGGGGGTCTACATCAAGAAGATCAGCCTCTCCTCGACCATGGGCCCCGGCTTCAAGGTCGAAACGGGTTCGTTCCCGTCGGCCTAGTATCGGCTGACAGAGACCGACAGGATCAAGGGAGCCGCGGCGACGCGGCTCCCTTTGATTTGTGCGGGCTGGCCGCCGCCTTCGGAGCGCGCCGCCTACAGCCCGAGCACCGCCTTGGCGATGATGTTGCGCTGGATCTCGTTGGTCCCGGCGTAGATCGAGCCGGCCCGGTCGTTGAGGTATTTGGAAGCGACGGTGAGGCTGTGGTCGGGACCGACGTGGCCCTGGTCGGCCGGCGGCCGGTGGGCCGGGACCGGTACCCCCGGCAGGGTTGCGTGCGGCTGGGACGCCGCCCCATAAGCGCCGGACGCCGGCCTGAGGAAATTCGAGGACCCAATTCCCTAGAGTCCGGCCCATGAACCCCAAACACCTCTTCGACCTCTGCCGCAAAGCCGGAGTGCATTCGTCGCTGGCACTGGAGCCGAGCCATGTGCCGTCGTCGAACGTGGC